>JAITKN010000146.1 GCA_031278415.1 Oscillospiraceae bacterium | reverse complement strand
CTTCGGAACCGCGCCTTTTAGGCGCAGACGGCAACAGGCCCTTATAGGGCCAAATCAAACCACCGCTTGAAGCGGTGGTAGGTGATTTGAGCAGTCGTATTACTTACCCAACTCACCACACTAAATGTGTCACAGTTTCGCCCATTATTCCAATTGCCGGCATTACGATAAAGCGTTTCATTCCGATAACCCTTTCGAGTACTCAAACTACTCGTATCATAGGCAGCAAAATGAAGATGCGGTTGGCCGGGAGAACCATAATCCCCACCAACTCCAACCTGATCGCCTTGCGCATACTGTCCATTAGCATAAACAGAAGCACAATGCTCATAGTGGCAATAAACACTTTTTGACGAAGGCGGCGTTCTAAGCGCAATATTATTATAACTTTGACCGTCTGAAGACGTGTCTTTAGTTAATGCACCAGAAGCAACTGCAACTACGACATTTGATGTACTGATGCTTACATCAATCCCCACGTGTGGTGATGTACCCGTTGATGTACCCGTACTGCGCTGTTCATTCCACTTTGATGTTATTGTTGAATACAAATAACTCGTTCCGCTTTTCAGAGGTGCAACCCAACGTGTTGTGCCATCAATTGCATCTTGAATAAATGTAACATCATAACCAGTGTATGCAAATACGGGTACAACGAGAGCCAAACTGATGAATACTGAAGCTAAGATCGTTAAAAACTTTTTGATTTTCAACCTAATCACCTCACTTTTGATCCAAATAATAGAGCCAACTTGAAATTGTCTGAGTTTCGTTGTCAATTATGGAAGTTAATAGCGTAACATCGTCAAGCCAGTCAAATTCCAAAACAGCAGAACTGTCTTTGGTTTCTACCGGAACGAATTCGTTATTTTCTTGCGTCAATGTCGAAAGATTGACTACACCGATGTCCCTGCCATATGGGTTATCTGAGGGAACAAATATGTAAGCAAGCTTCGTGCCATCCGGGCTGAATGGATCTATGCCAGGACGGATTCTAAAAGTACCATCCAATTCATAACGTGCAATTTCACTAAGCGTTTCAGAATTTGCAAATTGTGCAATATAAATTACATCATTATTTTCATCGCCGTAGGCAATAATCCCTTTTTTGGCGCCCAGCAACACCGGTCGGTCAACCAAAAAATCAACGGCATATTCTGTTCCGTCTTTGTTTACAACCACAATACCATATTCCTTGTCGTACATCTTAGTGCAAATAATGTGGTCATCGTCTAACCATTGCAACACTCCATAATGCATTTCGGAATCGTCCTTAACCAAAGCTTCATTTCCGCTTTCGATGTCTAAGACATACAAATCCCACGTTCCTTGGATATCACCCTTGTTCGATACATACGCGACACAAGAATTGTCACGACTAATGGACGCTTGCCCATTCCAAAACACATAATTGTCACCAAGCAATTGAATAGATTCCTCTTTAAGTTGATCATATGTTTTTCCATTGTACGTAGGGTGGGATACAGTATTAACTACGCCGTCGTTATTCACGTACACCATGCCGGAATCGAATATGTATAGGACATATTCCCCGCCATGAGCGATTTCAAATGCGACTGCGGGTGAATCAAAGTTTTGCGGCAAAACGACAGAACTGTTTTCCGTTGTTATGAGACTGGCATCAATGTTGACAATATCTGTAATATTAGAAGAAATATCCGATTGCGAAACAATGTTAGTAGAAAAATTCCCGTTTTCCAAAACCTCAATAGACTTAATCGCTAACGACTCGTTTACCAACTGCTCTTGTAATGATTCCCAATTCTCCACTAAAAAACTCCCATTCGGCAACATGTTATCTGGGAGAACAGCATCTGGATCGGCTACAATTGTTTCTGCCAACACAGTGTCAGGAAGTACGCTGTTATCAATGAGTTGTTCGTTAATGCTCTGAATGTCCCTGTCTTGCAACCTCTTGACCAATATGTGCGTTCCGTCAGATGTGTTAACAAGAGAATAATAGTCATCGTCAAAATACGCCCATTCATCTGGAATACCATTTGTGGCGACATTCTGGGATGCGAAAGCAACACACGTTACCACCGCAAACGCAACTGCGCATACACAAATTAACGCAACTTTCCATTTTGATTTGTTTTTCATAATATCAGTACTCACCCTTTCTTTAAAAACTTAACAAAATCTTGTTCAGCAGGAGATTGCAATTATTGAAGCATGACGATTCTATTTTGTGTAATAGACTAAGTCTCAATTAGCGAACGTAAGCTAAAAGGTCGCAGTATGATATGCCCCTATTAAAGAAGCACCTGATTTTTTAACAGATTTTTTTGTAACAATTCCCAAATGATAAAATTCATATTTATCAAATTTGTTCACGCCAATCACGAATCTCATCTCCTACTGTACCTCTGTATTTTTTATTTTACTACCTGCTTTAAAAATTGTCAAACATGACTTAAAAGAATAATTTCGTTTGTAGACGTTTCAACGACAGCACACACCATATACAGTGCTATTTATGCGTCGCTCATACTATATATTGTATGTACGGAACTCAATTTGCTTACAAACGAAATCATTCTAAAAATGGGTGTGACTTGAAAATGGGATGATATATCTGATTTGATTTGGGGGCTGATTTGGCATGATTTGTCAAAGTCGTGATTTGGATCAGATATTTGTAAGCGTCAAATACCGGCATACAAAAAACCTCCCGGCAAATCCGAGAGGTTTTACTGTTTCGCTTTGAGCGAATCCGGTACAAACCACGGCAATAACTGTTCCAGATTATCACTGTTAGTGCGAATATCCCAATTCGGCGCGTTCCTAAAAATATACGACAAGTATTCATATGGGTTCAGGTCGTTTTCCTTGGCGGTTTCGATTATGCTGTACAGAATCGCGCCGGCCTTCGCACCCCGGGGCGTGTTGGCAAAAAGCCAGTTCTTGCGTCCGATGACGAACGGCTTGATCGAACGTTCCGCACGGTTGTTGCTGATTTCCAACCGGCCGTCCTCAAGATAGCGCTCCAAAAACTCACGCTGATTGCGCATGTAAACGACGGCGGAGGCAAGCCCGGTTTTGGGCGGTGGATTAAGCGTGGAAATCCAGCCGTAAAACTCATCCAAAACCGGCTTAGATAATTCCTGCCGTTTTTGGAAGCGTTCTTCGGGATTCATTTCCGCAAAGTCACGCTCAAGCGAGAACAATTTGTCGCAATATCGTTTGCCGACCATCGCTTTAGAATCAGACCGCTCTTTGGTGGATAGTCCCTTTACCGCCTCATCGAATTTTCGACGGGCATGGGCGAAGCACCCGACGACTCTGATGCTGTCGGATAAACCGTGATAGCCTTCGTACCCGTCGGCGTGGAGCCAACCGCTGAAGTTTTTGAGAAGCCGCTTCGGATGTTCGGCGCGCCTGTCGGGTTGGTATTCGTACAGAACAATCGGTGGGAGAGCATCACCGCCGGTCCGGTAAAGCCACATATAACTATTGCTTTCCGGCGGTTTGTCCGGCTCGCGCAGCACCTGCAAGGTCGTTTCATCGGCGTACAGGACGTTTCTCATACAGAGCAGTTCCTTAAGCGCATCGTATACCGGCTCCAGCCAGTCAAACGTTGATTTAATCAGCCAGTTTGACATGGTCTGTCGGGAAAGGTTTATCCCTTGCCGGGTCCATTCCTGCTCCTGACGGTACAACGGAACGCCCGTCACAAACTTTTGCGACGCGATATGCGCGACTGCCTCCGGCGACGCAAAACCGCCCTTGATTACCGGGTTTGAAACGGCGGCTTTGACAATCGGGACGCCGCATTCGTCTCTTTCGCAATTACGGCAGGCGTAAACTTTTCGGACGTGTTCAACGATGACCGCTTTCGCGGGAATCAGCTTCAACTCGCGCCGGAGCGTCTCGGTTCCCATAACGTGCAGAGTGCCGCTGCACTCGGGACATACTTGCTCATCGGGTGGAAGCTCATGCACAACGGTTTCTGCCGGCAAATCAGCAGGCAGCTTGTCGTTTACTGCGTTCCTGCGTTTGCGGAAATGTTTTTCGATTTCAATAAGCTCAGGCTCGGGCACGAGAACATCGGATGTGACCTCCGCCTCGTTAAAAAGAGAGAGTTGAGTATGGCCATCCGCACTTTTTTCACTTGACGCGCCAAAACGGCGATGCATAGCAAGCCGGAACTGTTCCATCAGCCAGTTGACTTTGGCCTGAAGTTCGTCGACGGCTGACTTTAAGGCTTCGCTTTCCGTGGCCTTAGCCCTCATCAGAGAAATTAAATGTTCAAATTCGCTCCTTGTGACTTCGATTGATTTCCCTAATTTTTCCTCCGGCCATATGAATGTCCCGTGTGTTTTGATATACCTCGCAATATGATAAATCGGCTCATTCCATGAGAGAGTCGTGATGGCATTCCCGCATTTATTGCGGAAAGCGTAAGTTTTTCCGCTCAACGGATCTTCTTTCAATTTCTCGTAAACTACGGCGGCACATTTGCCCGCGCTTTGTCCGTGAAGGCTCCCGCAGACAAGGGTTACGCTTGCGTTTGCGATCGACTCCTCGGCTTGGTTTGCGTCGTTTTGCAGAATTTCAAGCCAATCTTCGGCACTTTGGGCTAACCGAAACCATTCTTTCAACGACCCAATATGGATTGGTTTTTCTTTGAACTGCGTTGTCGGCTTCGCGCGTTCTTTCTGTCTCCCGAAATCATGTACCCAACTGTACATAGTCCCCACAGGTATGCCAAAATGCCGGGCAATCGCCGCGCTGCTGATGCCGGACCAATACATTTCCATTGCTCGCTCAAAAACTGCCGGCTCGTGCTGCCATAATTTCGCTTTGACTCCGGGCTTCTTTACCCGCAGCTTGTGCTTATTTCTGCATGATGCTCCGCAATATTTACGCTTATATGACTGCAACGATTCCGGCAGCTTTGTTCCGCAATATATACAATTCTCATTTATTTGCTCTGTTCTCTTCATATGATTCGCCCTCCTGCCTTTATTCTGATAGAAACGCGATGGATTGTACAGGTAATGGCGTATTTGACGCTTACGGCATAGCTGTAAATTGGTCCTTGACAAAACAGTCCGAAGGCGTCATAGAAATTTTCGCCGCCGCCAAGCCCCCCGAATTCGCGCGCGCCCTCCGGGTTTGTCATGTAAAGCTCAACGAAGTCGGCAAACGCCTCGCCCGGCAAGTCCTTCTTCCTGTAGGCGTTTTTGACTTCCTGCGGGAAGCCTTTGGCCATCCCGGCGAGCTTGCCCGCGTTGGCCTCCGTGAACCCGTGGGCGGCGTCCAAGTGGTGGCCCAGCTCGTGCATGACGGCGGACGCGGAATTGTGGAACCTGACCATGATCTGCCCGTATTTCGCGTTGTAGAGGCCCACGGCGCCGCGCCGCGCCCTGAAACGCTTCGAGGTTATGGGGACGTTGAACGTCTTGCCGATGTCGCTTATGATGTCCGAAAGGGGGCGCGGCGGCCCCTTGGCGACTTCCACCCCGTCGATCTCGACCGCGCGGCCCGGCCCCGGCGCCTCATGGCTGGGCCGGTACAGGCCCCCGCTGGCCGCCGCGTCGGCGGCCAGCGCCTTCGCCTGGGATTCGGAGGCGTCGTCAAGGCTCTCGTCGTGAAAGCTGGCCCTGACCTCGGCCACGGGGTGCTGCCTGAAGAGGGCCCTGAGCAGCGGGACGCCGACTGCGGGGTCAGTGGGGATGAAAACCCTTGTGGCGGCCCCCACAGTCTCGGTTATGTACCCCTCCTGGCGCCTGTAGTACCAAGCGTTGTCCGTGAGAAGCTCAATCCTGCGCTCGCCGCCCCTGCGCTTCCTGACAAGCGTCCCGCCGCCGAAGCGAAGCACGACCGCCTTGTTTCCCTCGAGCACGGCCTTGAA
>JAITKN010000091.1 GCA_031278415.1 Oscillospiraceae bacterium | reverse complement strand
TCATCAAAAAGCAATCAGAATCTATATTTCTCTGTTTTCGCCAATATATATATTCTCATATCGCACAATGTTGTGCAATATGACGTAACAAAGTCATGCTAATTTCCGAGGAGATCTATTAAAATGAGGTTGTCGGGACAACGCTTCCGCTTTCGGGGTTCTGCGCGAAGTTCACGCCGCAGTTAATTGCCGACGCTTACGTCAGACGCGCTGAATTCTATTTTAGCCGAACCGGGAACGATATTGATATAGCTTACACCTCTGGAGAGCGTTAAAGGTTCGTCAGACTCGGCAAGCGCGTACTCAAACGGGGCGGAGCGCGAGGATTTACTCCACTTGATTTCCGTATACTTGCCGCCGGACACATAATAGCCGTTTCCGCTGCCTACAAGGTTTACGCTCAGGCGGCCCGCCTCATCGCCGGGTACAGTCGCCGCGGAAACTTTCAGGATAAGTATATTCACGGCTGTAAGCGGATCCCCTACACCTCCGTCAGCGAATTCTCCCTTAAACTGGCTGATTTTGTACAGCTTGGATTCCGCGTCGTAAGTGAATTGGGTAGTCTTATAATCCGAGAACTTGACACTGACGCCCGACGCGTCATCGCCGTCCGGAACGGCGTCGTCAGCGAATATGTACGGCAGATCCGTCTTGCGTTCCGTGCGTTTGACGTTCTCAGCGGCGTATGACATCAGCGCCTCGCCGTTTATAAACATCGTATGCTCATACGCGTATCCCTGACTTTTACGCGAGGAATCGCGGTAGATAAACGGATATGACACCGCTACGCCGTCAAAATGGTCAACGTTCAGGCTCTTAATGTCGCTGTACGACTGCGGACTTCCGCCGGCGTGAATGTAGATAGCGTCGAGCCCGAGCGCAATATCGAGGAAATAATCCCGCGCACTGCGAATACTGCCAATAGCTGTCGCGTATGAGGGGATAGCGGAAGTGTCGGAATAGACGGCGATAATCCTGGTCACACCGCCCTCGGCAGGAAGTTCATAAATCAAATCCGCGCCGATAATACCGTGAATCGGCTGAGCTTCGCGTATATTGTTCAAAGTGATTGCGAAGGCGCGTTTTCCGGCAAGCTCGTCGCTTATCGGCAGTCCGTTGAGCGCGTTATATTGCCCGTCATATGGCGCAACGGTGGGTTCCGCGGAGGCTGTAGGATCAGGAGTCGGATTCGGAGTCGCGGTTTCGTCCGGCAACGGCGCGAATGTAGTCACAGCTTCCTGAGCGCCGCAGCTTGACAGGAACAAGACAGCCGCGACCGCGCATACAAGAAAAAATCGTTTGAATATCACAATTACATCTTCCTTTTTCGGGTAATCAGCGGGTAAATTTATCGCAGCGCGACCGACACCGTACACAGCGCGGCGCCGTCGCTGAAGATTCGCCAAATACGCGCGTCTGTAACGTCAAGTGTATTCAGCAAATGAGAGCTTTCGGTAAACCCTGTTCCGAGCATCTTCAAGTACGCTTCTTTTCGAGTCCAAAGCTCAGCGCGGGAAAGTTCCGAGGCAATCTCGTTCGGATGGAATACTCTTCGGGCGAACCGCTCGGGGTCGCGGAGATTATCAAGGCGTTCGTAAAGCTCAATGTCGATGCCTACCGCTCGCTCCGCTGCGGCAATCGCGGCATATCCCTTAGTGTGCGAGATATTGAAGTGAATGTTCGGCGCGTCGGCGATATAAGGCTTACCGCGTTCGGTTCGAAGAATTACCGCGTTTCCGAAAAACCGCGAAATCAAGTCGGCGGCAACGAATCTTTCGTCGCCGGGAACGCACTTGACAACCGCGCAGTATGTTTGCCGCGAATGCTGATTAAGGCTACTCATATTGGCAGTATAACACACTTCCGCGCAAATGTCAAAGAGTTATCTTACCGCCGATGCTTTTCGACCACTCGCGCTTAACGGCGGCGGCGACGGTCGGCGCAAGTCGCGAGTCGAACGCCTCCGGAAGTATATGGAATCTGTCCGCTTCGGCAATGTCCGCTATAGCGCGCGCGGCGGCGAGTTTCATCGTCTCTGTAATTCGTTCGGCGCGTACATCAAGCGCGCCGCGGAAAATACCCGGAAACGCAAGCACGTTGTTTATTTGGTTAGGGAAATCGCTGCGTCCCGTGCCGATTATTTCAGCTCCGGCGGCGGCGGCGAGGTCGGGCATAATCTCCGGTACAGGGTTTGCCATAGCGAAAACGATGGAGCGCGGGTTCATCGTACTTACCATATCCGGAGTAAGAATACCGGGCGCGGAAACTCCGATGAACACATCGGCGCCCTTAAGCGCATCCGCCAAACTTCCGCGGATACGGTCGGGATTAGTCCACAACGCAAGCTCGCGTTTGGCATCGTTCAGCCACGGCTCCTCAGGGTGGACGATACCATTCTTATCCGTCATAGTGACGCGTGAAGCTCCGGCGGCACGCAACAGTTTGGCGACGGCGGTTCCGGCGGCTCCGGAGCCTGAGATAACTATTTTTGCGCTCTCCGCTGTGCGATCGGTTAACCTGAGCGCGTTAATCAGCGCGGCAAGCACGACGATTGCCGTCCCGTGCTGATCATCGTGGAAAACAGGAATATCAAGACGCGCTTTGAGCTTTTCCTCAATTTCAAAGCAGCGCGGCGCGGAAATATCCTCAAGGTTAATTCCGCCGAAAGCGCCGGCAATAAGTTCGATAGTGCGGACGATTTCATCCGCGTCTTTGGTGCGCAGGCAAATCGGAACGGCATCGACATTGCCGAAAGCTTTGAAAAGGGCGCATTTGCCCTCCATAACCGGCATTGCCGCCTCTGCTCCTATATCTCCCAGACCCAGCACCGCAGTACCGTCAGTCACGACAGCAACGGTGTTTTTGCGTTGGGTCAGCTGAAAGGATTCGGCGTAATCGTCCTTGATAGCAAGACAAGCGGCGGCAACTCCCGGCGTATACGCGACGGAGAGAGCGTCGCGAGTGTTAACGCTCATCTTCGGTATGGTTTCGAGCTTACCGCCCCATTCGCGGTGCAAGCGCAGGGATTCTTTGTTATAGTCCATAATAACATTCCTTATAATTGATTAATCAGCCGCCGATCCGAGGAAATACCGCAGTTTGCCATATGTTTTCACCTTACTTGTCCGTTTCCCATTATGACGAACTTAGAGCTTGTAAGAGCGGACAGACCCATAGGACCGCGAGCGTGAAGTTTTTGCGTACTGATGCCGATTTCGGCTCCGAGTCCGAACTCGCCTCCATCGGTGAAGCGGGTGGACGCGTTTACATAGACGGCGGCGGCATTAACCTGATCGGTAAATTCCAGAGCGCGGGCGTAGTCGTTTGTGATGATCGCCTCGCTGTGACCGGTACCGGTGGCGTCTATGTGAGCTATAGCTTCATCGATGCCGGAAACGCATTTGACGGCGAGTATGTAGTCGCCGAACTCCGTATGCCAGTCCTCATCCGCGGCAACACGGCAGTTAAGGATTCTGACAGTTTCCGCGTCGCCGCGCAATTCGACATTTTTGTCAGCGAGTTTTACCTGAACCAACGGCAGAAATGTTTCGGCAATCGAGCGATGGACAAGCAGCTGCTCGATCGCGTTGCAGACACTCGGGCGGCTGCATTTAGCGTTGAAGGCTACGCTGACAGCCATATCAAAGTCGGCGGACTCATCGACGTAGAGGTGACATATTCCCGATCCCGTTTGGATTACAGGCACCTTGCTGTTTTCGGATACCGCGTTAATCAGACCCGCGCCGCCGCGCGGAATAAGCGCGTCTATGTATCCTGACGCGTTCATAAGTTCCGCCGTAGATTGACGGGTAGTGTCTGTAATCAGCGTAACGGCATCCTCCGGCAGTCCGACCGAACGTAACGCGGCTCGGGCAAGATTCGCAATGGCTATGTTGGAGTTAATTGCTTCTTTGCCGCCGCGCAGAATGACGGCGTTGCCGGACTTGACGCAAAGCGCGGCGGCGTCCGCCGTTACGTTAGGGCGAGCCTCATAGATAAATCCTATTACTCCGAGCGGAACGGTCTTTTTGATGATTTGCAGACCATTGGGGCGCGTAGACAGCTCGCCGTGACCGAGCGGATCGGGCAGGGCAATGATTTGCCGCGCCGCGTCGGCAATTCCGGCAATTCTTTCGCGCGTCAGCGTCAGGCGGTCAAGAAGCGAACTTCTGATGCCGTTTGCCTTCGCGGCGGCGATGTCGATTTCATTAGCGGCGATGATTTCGGCGGATGCCGTAAGTAGATTTTCCGCGAAGCGTTCTAAGAACAGATCGCGAACAATCGTCGCCGATGACGCGAGCTTTTTCGACGCGGTTTGAGCGTTTGAGCAGATCGTCTGAATCTGCGGGGATAACGTTGAAGTGTTCATTTGTGAAACCCTATATAAATACCCTTCTCATAGATTTTGTATATTTTATCCAATATGCGTGATATACCGGCAATCACCGGATAGCACAGCAGAGAGAATACCGCGATAATCAGCAGCGATGCCCAATCCAACCCGGTCAGCGAGAAAAATTCTCCGAACAGAGTTGCGCAAAGTACAAGCAGTATGGCGACTCCGGCACACAACACCCGACGCAAAAGTGTAAATGGTCGACAAACGCGCCACATTACAGCGAAGCCGTTAACCGCCAACAAAATAGCGCAAATAGTACCCGATTGCTCAAATGAGATTTCGCTGAATGTGATCGTAAACAGCATCACCCCGAATACAAGTAAAACGTCAGTCAACCCGCCCGGCAAGGCACGGAATAATACTCCGCGCAGAAAATGCCCTCGGATTCGCGTGGAGTTAGGTTCCAACGCGAGTATAAACGATGGTATTCCGATAGTCAGCGTACTGACAAGACTGAGCTGCGCCGGACTTACAGGATAGGCAAATCCGGCGGCAATGGAGAGAATAGCGAAGATGAAGCTGAAAATATTTTTAACAAGGAACAGCGACGCGGAGCGCTGAATGTTATTTATCACACGCCGTCCCTCGGCGACTACTCCCGGCATTGAGCCGAAGTCGTCGCTGAGCAGCACAATATCAGACGCCTGAGCGGCAGCCTCACTTCCGCTTGCCATAGCGATAGAGCAGTCCGCTTCTTTGAGCGCAAGAATGTCGTTTACGCCGTCTCCTGTCATAGCTACTGTGTGTCCCTCGGATTTGAGAGTTTTGACAAGCGTTCGCTTCTGCTCCGGAGTGACGCGTCCGAACACCGTATATTTCGATGCGGCAGCGGCCAGACTTCTTTGATCACTGAGAGTTGAGGCGTCAACAAACTTATCGGCATTGGCTATTCCGGCTTTTATGGCAATATTGCTGACGGTATGCGGATTATCACCGCTGATGACCTTGATTTCAACACCTTGTTCGGCAAAGTAACGGAACGTCTCTTTCGCGTTTCGGCGAATTTTATTAGACAGCGTAACAAGCGCGACAGGCGACGCGCTCACGCTGGTTTCGAAGCTGTCTGTTCTCGCAAGCAGCAAAACGCGCAATCCCTGTTCGGTAAGCGGTCTGACTGCCGCAAGAGGTTCGGTAAGAATAAATTCAGGCGCGCCCAGCAAATAGCACTCACCATAGTCGTACAGCGCGGCGGAAAATTTGTTCCTGCTGTTGAACGGCAAGGTCGCGTTTGCGCGCTTAGCGGGCGTTTCGCCGAGATGCTTTTTCAGAGCTTTCATAGTTTCATTTTCGGTGCCCAAGTTCAGGACGTGGCTCGCGAGGATCTGCTGAATGTCGAGGTCATTGACAAGCGGAATTATTTGCTCGATGAGCATTTCAGGTTCTGTAATTGTACCGGTTTTGTCTACGCAAAGAACGTCAACACGCGCCAGAGCCTCAACGCGGCTCAGTTCGCGCACGAGAGTATTTTTCCTGCCGAGTCGTATTACGCTTACCGCAAGGGCAATGCTGGTAAGCAGATACAACCCTTCCGGAATCATTCCGACAAGCGCGGCAGTAGTCGTAATTACGCTCTGGCGTAAGTTTTCTCCGAGTACTGCATATTGATGGTAGAATAATCCGGTCCCGACAGGTATTATCAATATCCCGATAGCAAGCACAAGGCGCGACAATGATTTCATCATTTCGCTTTTAGGCAGCTTTTTAGACGCTTTGGCCTCAAGCGTGAGCTTTGCCGCGAAGCTGTCCGCGCCGACTTTTTCCAGGCGAGCAAGGCATCTGCCGGCGACTACATATGAGCCGCTCAGCAGGTTCATTCCGGACGTTTTGAGAACTTCGTCAGTCTCGCCGGTAATAAAGCTTTCATTAACCTGAACTTCACCCTCAAGCACAACGGCATCGGCGCAAATTTGCTGACCCGTTTTGAAAATCACACAATCGCCCAAAACAAGTTCCTCAGCGGCGATTTCCCGTTCCGTTCCGTCGCGTATAACAAGCGCCTTGGGAGTATTAAGCAGATTAAGTTTGTCCAGAATACGCTTCGCGCGGATTTCCTGAACGATTCCGATAGCGGCGTTGACGACAACTATCGGCAGGAAGAGAAGTTCCTCCCACGCGCCGACCAGTATGACGACAACACTAAGCGCCGCGAATACAAGATTAAAATAGGTAAGCAGATTACCCGTGATAATCTGAACGACAGACTTCGCGGCCGCGTCAATAGGAGCATTGCAAAGCCCCGCTTCGGTTCGTTCGCAAACCTGCGCGGCTGTAAGTCCTCGATTAGGGAAAGCGATATTCGTATTTGCTGAGTTAGATATTTTTTCAGTAGGCATAAAAGACGGTTGTCAGCAGTCAGCGCAGATGAAGGTATGACATCACTTCAGGTAAAGTGCCGGACGCTTCATACACGCCGCCGACTTGATTAGTTTCTCCGCGTCCCCGAACTCTATACACTTCGCCTGGCAGTTACGAACGCACGCGGGAACGGTATCGGTTCCCTTGGCGCGGCGCTCAGCGCATAAATCGCATATGACGGTGAAGAACGGTTCAAAATCTATCTGTGGCTTGTCGTCATTGCCGGGATAAATGTGTTCCGTAACGCGTACTCCTGATTTGCCGGCAGGATACTGATGCTCCTGCTGACAGGCGATAGCGCACGATTGGCATCCCGTGCAGTATTCTTGGTCTACAAGCAAAGCGTAGCGCGGCGCAATATTGTTCACGAAAAAATTCTCCTGATTTGTTTGAGTTTTAATTTGGCTGCCGAGTTGAGGTTCGCTGTATGTTGCGCGTACCCTCTTTAATGTGTTGCCGATCACCGCGGACTTATTTCGTAATTCCGACCTCGGGACCATCGAAAACCTCTCCGGGTTCCATTTTGCGAAGGCGCACGGGAACTGTCTTATACGCGCCGCCGCCGTATCCGCTTGAACTTCCGACCTGTGACAGAACGAGCTTATTGCAGTTATACTTCCATGCCCCGTAGTAGTGCGGGGCGTTGCCCTTTTCTTCCGGAGCCCACCAACCGTGCGGCACCGAAACGCATTTCTCATTCATTGAGATATTGTACTTGACCTTACGCATGATTTTGCCGCGCTCATTTTCAATCCAACACCATTCGCCGTCCTTTATCTCCAACGCGTCAGCAACCTTCGGATTTACCTCTACAAGCGGAAACGGATCCTTTTCGCGCAGCCAGTCGATATTACGGTGTTCAGCGTGAAAATAAACAGGACTGCGGCGACCCGTGACCATTACGAGCGGGTACTTTTTCATCAGTTCCGGAGTGGAGTTCTCGCTCTCCGGAGGCTCACGGTACCACGGCAGCGGATCAAGTCCCCATTCTTCATGATTAAGGCTGTAGAACTCTACTTTGCCGCTTGGCGTCTGGAAACCCGGTTTGCCGTCGGCGCGCAGCAGACCCGTTTCGTACCGGCGATACGGAACGCTTACGCCATCTTCCTCAAATACCCAGCCGCCGCGGTCAATAAGTTCCTGAAAAGTGTATCCGGACGGCCTTAACTTCTCGTCAAAGAAGTCAATCACCGTACTGTACTTCCGAGCTATTTCCGGATTGAAGCGCCGCGCAAGCTCAAAGTTGATTTCCCAGTCATTCCGGGCATCGCCGAGCGGCTCGTGAAGCTTGCGTACTATCTGCGCCGGAGTGTGCCAAACGCGAATGGTGTTGCGCTCCGTAAAACACGCGGCAGGCAGAATTATATCCGCAACCGCCATAGTCGTGGGGTTATGGAACAGATCGACAAAGACGTTATACTCCATATTCATCAGGGCTTTATGGTGCTTGTTAATGTCAGCCGAGTTCCCGCCGAGCATATTCGAAGTCTGAATCCACATCCCGCGAATTTTATACGGGTCGCCTGTAAGCATTTGTTCAACGGCAAGGTCAGGCTGAATATACAGACGGGTGTTAGCGACATAAGGGTACTCTTTTGCGCCGATGCGTTTTTCATTAATTTTCGTGAGGAAGTCCTCGCCGTACTCAGTAAGCACTTGCGCTTGATTGATAGGCCACATAGCAATCCCGAACGCGCCGCGAGCGGCGACATTGCCGCCGGGAATATCGAAGTTACCGGTCAGACACCACAGCATAGAAATCGCCTGAGCAACGGAAGTTGCCTCAGGGTTCATATCAATGGGCATTCCCCAGTGAATCGCGCTGGGGCGATTCGCCGCGTATGCCATGGTCGCTTCAAACAGGACTTCCTTCGGTATCCAAGTAAGCCGCTCAACCTGTTCCGGAGTGTATTCCGCGGCGCGTTCACGGAGTTTGTCGATGCCCATCGTCCATTTTTCAACGAATTCTTTATCGTACCATTCATTTTCCAATATCAGATTAATCATACCGAGCGCGACCGCGCCGTCGCTGCCGGGTCGGCATTGGAGATGATATTCCGCGCGGCTTGTAGCCCACGTACAACGCGGATCGACGACAATCAGTTTGCTTCCGCGCTTCATACAATCGATAACCCAGTGTCCCTGAAATCCGTCCGGGCAGCCGACGGTAGGGTTTGTCGCCCAAATGATGATATATTTCGGACATTCCCAGCGCGGATCGTCGTAGCGCTTTTCAAAGAACTGGGAGCAGTCAGCGACGGTAAGCGTTCCGTCGGTCATACACGAACCCGTAATGCGCGGAGTATAACAGCTTTGTCCGCTTAAACCAAGCTGCGAGAGGTTGGGACTGCCGTAGGCGTATGTGAGGAATGTCAGCGGCGCGTTAATGTCGCGTCCGGTTCCCTGTACGAAAATAACGCTTTCCGCGCCGCTCTCATCTCGAAACCGCTTGAATTTAGTCTCAATCTCATCAAGAGCCTCATCCCACGTAATACGCGTGAACTCGCCGGATCCGCGTTCTCCCGCGCGCTTCAGCGGATAGAGTATTCTATCCTTGTGATTGAGAAATTGCGTGTACGCCAACAACCGCGAGCATGTTCTGCCTTGATTCCACGGATGGCATGGGTCTCCTTCTATTTTAACAATCTTATCGCCTTTCATATACGCAAGAACTCCGCATCCGCCGTGACATCCCGGACCCGGAGACCAAACTGTAGTGCGCTCCACGCGGTCATAATCGTTTGTCGTCATTAGCAATCCTCCAAGTATAGCGTTTTTCATATATCTTTAAGCTCATTATGCCACAGTTATCCGCAAGAGTATTATACCACATTTGCAACAGTCTTTCAATATGTTTTTTTCCCGAGGGGCGGATAAATGAAAACCCTTCCGCTGTGTGACGGTTTAGTCTAAAAGCGGTAAGCCATAAGGGCTTACCGCTTTTATGCCGCGTATTTGTCCGCGGCGACTCGCCGCTGGCAGGGGCAGAAGGAATCGAACCCTCGGCACTCGGTTTTGGAGACCGATGCTCTACCTGCTGAGCTATACCCCTACGCTTCAACCGAGAGTATCCTAGCACATTCCTTAAAGGTTGTCAAGCACTTTTTTAGCGCCGCTCACGGAAAGACCGCGTGTTAACACTTATTTGCGCGGCAGAGGGTCATTTCTTGCGACGAAGCAAACTCGGCAGCGCATCGAGCGTCTTCTGCGCTCAGCCGAGTAGCGCCAAGCCGCGTCCGGCTGCACAGAAACGACTTCCGGCTGCACAGAAACGACTTCTAGCTACATCGAAACGATTTCTAGCTACATCGAAAAGATTTCTAGCTACATTGAAACGACTTCTAGCTACCTAGAAACGACTTCTAGCTACATCGAAACGACTTCCGGCTGCCCGGAGGGGACGGCATAGTCTAAAAGCGGTAAGCCATAATGGCTTACCGCTTTTACGCCGCTGTATTTGTCCGCGGCGAGGTGCCGCTGGCTTCATAGCCTAATTTAGATATTTTCGTTTGCGCTGTTGGTTAACGCCCTGAGCAAATTCTCAGCGCGTCAGCGAATTTGCTCAGCGAACGCTACTCGCCTAACTGCGCCCGTAAGCGGGCGATTTCGGCTGCCATAGCTTCGCGCTCTGACTGCCACTTGGCACGTTCTTCTTCAGCGGCAAGTTCGCGAGCGTGCCGCAACGCCTGCCCCTCGTCGAGGCGGTTCATCAGACGCTTGCGCTCGAGGTCAACGTAGTCGGGACTGCTCGTTATGTCGCGGTACGCCGTTATCATCTCTTTCATTTCAGCCACCCCCGTGTTCTCAAAATTTTCAAGTTCTTCCTCCGTGTCGGCGCGGAACGCGCGGAGGAACAGTTCCAACACATTGTTCGCGTCGATTTGCTTTGGCAGTTTGCCAAGCTCGAAGACGAAAATGCTCATTTTGTCAGTCAGTAGCTCATATCGGCGCTTCTCCAACACCGCGAACTCGGACGTATACTCCGCGCAGTTGAACAAATTGAAATTCACGAAGCTGATGAGAATTGTCCGGGCTGCCTCGCGGTAGTCCTCACCCTCGCCGAGCGCGCCCGCGAACACCTTCGACCAGTAAACCAACAAACGCTCCCTGAAGTTGCCTTCGTTGGAGACCTGCATTTCGACGTCAACGTACTCGCCGTTGATTTTCAGGTGAATGTCCAGACGGCAGAATTTTTTGCCAATCGCCTCCGGGACGATTTCACCGTTCAGGACAACGAACTCCTGAATGTCCTCGACGCGGATTTTGAGAACCTCAGCGACAAGCCGACGTAGTAATCTTTGGTGCTTTACAAGCGTCATCTTGAACAGAATGTCACTTTTGAATGTGTATTCGAGTTTTTTCATAGCTCTCCTTAATATGTGTTTATTTTAGCAGATTGTTGCGGATTTGTCAAGTGTTTTTTTGCGCTTACATTTGCATTTCCTGTTCTCCGAACTCGGCAACTTCCACCGGCTCGACGTACTCGGCGGTAATCGCGAGGGCGTTGTCGTAACCATCGCTTGACATAACGCGAGCGGTCATTTCTTTGGCTTCGTCGCGAAGTTTCGCGCGGTTGAGAGCGTTGCGGGCAATGCCGAGAATGTTAAAAACATTACCGTCCGCGCCGATGAGTGCGGCTTCGGGTTTTACGCACTCCGGCAAGAGTTCCGGTGACTGTGATTCGCCGAGCCGGTTCGCTCGATAGTCGCTCAGCCATACGCCGCCGAAAGTATCGCGGGTTTGCAGCCGCCAGAGCGCGAGTTTCCCGACGTCGAGTTTTACGTTGCTCATATCAAACAGCAGATTCGTCGCGCCGTTATGCTCGAACGCCGAAACATCCGTAAACTTATCGCCGTCGAGCAGAATCCCTGCCTCGGTCAGGAGCTTGTTGATTCCGTCAAGCCACTCTCGAGGCTCTCCGCCGCAACCCCGCAATATCAAGCCCTCGCGGTCAGTCATTTGCATTAACTCATCGATTGTGACGTTGCGAATGTTTGGCTCTCGCATTGCGCTTCCCTCCGATTCGTTGAGATTTTGCGCCGGATTT
>JAITKN010000087.1 GCA_031278415.1 Oscillospiraceae bacterium | reverse complement strand
AATTCAAATATTATACGAAAACACGTAATAAATTCTATCAAAACCCGCCTTGACAGCCTCAACGTCAAACGCCCAATTTCTCGTCTGCTTTTCGATAACCTCCTCGACCCAACCAACATCATCCCATTCCTCAATCCCAAATAGTTACAAAACTAAATCGGGTTGGCCGGCAGCCTCCGCTTCGGCGATTTTTTGATTGAACCTGTCTTTGGCTTGCGCCAAATCTTGTTGCCGGTTCGGGAATGCCTCGTCAATGGTGACCCATCTTCGGTCGCCCGTTCCACTACTCATATTTTTCTCCATATTGTTCATTCTTTCTCCTTATTTTAATCATACTACATTTTCCTGTTTTTTTCTATCCATTGCGCCAAATAGTTTGTAGTAATACCGCCGCCATCTACTTAATCAAAGGATGTGTGAGTTTGAAAATTATCAGACTTCCGCGGGAACTGAATTCGGGCTTCGGAATCGCTATTTAGTCAACACACACATCCGCGCAAACGCCCGCGATAAATGGTCTTTCGTTTTTTTGCGAGAGACTCGTTTCGCAATCGGCAAAGTGTCAACAGCGCGCTGTCGAATTGTCATCGAGACGCGCTTTCCTCATCTGCGGCGTGTTCCCGGCCTATATCCCAATTTTGAGCGTTAATCTTATGGTTCAATTGTTTCAGCCGAGCCTCGCGTTCATCCAGGTCAGGGATTATCTTTTCGACTTCCGCGCGGAACGCTTTGGAGTGATTGAACTCTTTGATGTGCGCCAGTTCGTGGACTACCACGCAGTCGATGATGTCGTCCTCCGCGAGAATCAGCCGCCACGAAAAGTTCACGCTCCTTCGCGCGCTCATACTGCCCCAACGACCTTTGGCGTTCGTGATGTGAAAGTTCGTGACCGACACGCCCATAATCGGCATAAAATGGTTCAGCCGCTCGGCGATGAAGCATTTTGCGAGTATTTTGTAGATTTGAACTATCGCCGCTTTTACGTGTTCGGGCGGCAGGTTCGGAGGTATGTAAAACTCCTGCTTGCCGGCATCGAAGCCAACGCGATTGCCCGAGCGAGCGGCAATCGGATACTCCTTGCCGCGATAAAGAACGCGGTCGCCGTAGTTCAGCGAAAACTCGGCGCGTTGCTCGGTCAGCGCGATGTTCTTTGCAAGCATTTCCGTAATCTGCGGCTCAAACTTGGCAAGTGTCGCTTCTATATCTTTCTGCGCGGCATTAAGAGGAGCGCGGACAATCAGTTTGCCGTCTTTGGCTTGCATCGCGATAGTTTTTCGATTGGAGCGGATTAGTGTGTAGTCTGTCATATGCCGTACCTCTCACATATTTCGTTTAATGGGCAACCGCCGCACTTGGGAACTTTGCGGCAATGCTCTTTCGCGTTAATCACAATCAGCGCGTGGTAATTGTTATAGAACTCGCTGTCGCGCGGAAGTTTAGTCTCAAAATACGCTTTTAACTCGCTGTAGCTATTCCCCGCGTCGAACGGCAATCGTGAGCAAAGACGCTTTGTATACGCGTCAACCACAAAAGTTGGGAAGCCGAACGCATACAGCAGGATAGAATCCGCAGTTTCCTGACCAATGCCTTTGACGACGAGTAACTCTTTGCGGAGCTTTTCAAGCGGCTCTCGTTGAATGGTCGGGACGCTAAAACTGTACCTGCCGTACCATTCTGTTACCGCTTTAAGGTAAGCCGCCTTTTGGTTAAAGAAACCTGACGGGCGAATCAAGTCGGCAAGCTCGGTAATATCAGCGTTTTGCACTCGTTCAGGCGTAACATCGCCGTCGAAGTTGGCGATAGCTCGCTCCACGTTGCTCCAAGCCGTGTTTTGAGTCAGCACCGCGCCGACCATGACCTCATACGGCGTTTTCGCAGGCCACCAGTTCAGCTCGCCGTATCGGGAGTAGAGTAGGTTGTAGATTTTGGCGAGGGGTAATTTACTTAACGCTTTGCGGATTAGAGAAATTTTCTCTCTGTCTTTGCCCTGCTTTTTGCCTTGGCGATAATCGTCAGTCAGCGATTTTTCATATACCGACAGATATTGCGGCAAAGTCAGGAGTTGATATTCCGCACCGGAATCGCTGATAGTATCTGTTTCGGATGTGTTAATTCCCGCGTATTCTTTCAAGTCGTTTGCGGCGAAAGCAATGCGAGCGCCGTTCTTTTCAAAACAATGCTCACGCAAGTCAATAAGCGCCCAGCCGGACTGCTCCGCAAGTTCAAGTAACTCCTGCCAACGCTCTGTCATTATCTTCTCGGGCAGCAGTACGTCTATATCATCCGGATGCAGATCGAGATTGAGTCTCCGCTGAAGACCGAGCGAACCGAACAGTAACGGCGTGATATTGAATTTTTCGGTTAGTTTGCCGCAAATCGCGACAAACTCGCCGTATAGTTCGGTCATAGTTCCCGCAACTCCTCTGCCTACGCAAATTGATACCTCGCGCCGAAGCGGTCGAGTGTACTCGGCGGTTCTTTTGGCGAAAAGATTACGCCGCCGTGTTATCATTAAGTCCGCTGTTCCGCGCTTACAGCATACGCTGATCATTTTTCCGCGCTACGATTCATTGCCATTCGATTGCCCGGCGAACATCGCCGCGAGCAGAAATTTCGGCAGCGCGGACATTCGCTTGATACGCGCCGGTTGTTTCAGCAAACGATAGAGCCATTCGAGGTTGCGCCTCCGCCACGCTTCAGGCGCGCGCCGAACAACGCCCGCGAACGCGTCAATCGCGCCGCCAAGCCCGATCAGCAGCGAAGTCTGCTCCGGATACCGCGCGATATAATCGCGTATCCACAACTCTTGCTTCGGCGAGCCGAGGCATACAAAAACCGCCGCCGGATTTACGCCGCGGATTCGAGCTTGCAGTTCGGGCGTATCATAGTCGTAACCGTCTTGAACGCCCGCTATCCGCAGACCGGGAAACTTTGCCTGAAGCTTCGCGGCCGCGCGTTCCGCGGTGCCCGGCTTCGCGCCGAACAGGAACACACCTCGACCATCTGCGGATTTTGCGGCGATTTCCAGTACCGCCGCGGCAAGGTCGATGCCCGGAATCTTTGCCGCGAGCGGGGTATTACGCAGCCGCGCCGCGTACATTACGCCAACGCCGTCGGCGACGACAAGGTCGGCGGCGTTAATGGTATCGAGAAACTCTCGGTCGTTCCGCGCAAGCCAAACAATTTCCGGATTCGGCGTAACGCAACAACCGCCGCGCTCCGTTAGTTCCGCCGCTCTGCTGACCGCTTGCTCAAACGTCACGTCGTCAAAATTGACGCCGAGAATATTTATTTTCCGCGGCTTGACATTGTTAATCGGCGGGTTCACTACTGTAATTGGGGGCTTCACGCGTGATTGTTATATCGTGCGGGTGAGATTCGCGCAGTCCGGCGTTTGTAATCCTGATGAAACGCGTCTTATTACGCAGATCGTCAATGGAGGGTACTCCGCAATACCCCATTCCGGCGCGCAGACCGCCCATAAGC
Organism: Oscillospiraceae bacterium; assembly: GCA_031278415.1. GTDB lineage: Bacteria > Bacillota > Clostridia > Oscillospirales > Oscillospiraceae > JAISJH01. The sequence goes on along the minus strand of JAITKN010000087.1, from coordinate 2,560 downwards.
TGATAAATTGTGTCAGAGGCTTTGCCGCGATAAGCGACGCGACCCTCAACACCTTCGGGTACAAGTTTTCGCGAGTTCTCTTGGAAGTATCTGTCCGTACTGCCCTTAGCCATAGCGGATACGCTTCCCATTCCGCGGTAAACCTTAAACTGTCTGCCCTGAAAAACCTCCGTATCGCCGGGACTTTCCTCACAGCCGGCAAGCAGAGACCCAATCATTACCGTATCAGCACCCGCCGCAAGCGCTTTAACTACATCGCCGGAGTATTTGATCCCGCCGTCCGCGATAATCGGAACGCCGAACTCCGCCGCCGCTTCCGCCGCGTCAGCGATTGCCGTTATCTGCGGAACCCCTATTCCGGCGACCACACGCGTAGTGCAAATCGAACCGGGTCCGATTCCGATTTTAACGCAATCCGCGCCCGCCTGAATCAACGCCTTGGTGCCCTCATAAGTAGCGACATTGCCCGCAACAATCTGCGCGTCCGGGAAACGCGCCTTTATCGCGCCGACGCAATTCAACACATTCGCGCTATGTCCGTGCGCCGAATCCAGCACAAGCGCGTCCGCGCCCGCGCCGAGTAGTGCCGCCGCGCGGTCAAGCACGTCTGACGTCATACCTATAGCCGCCGCGACGACCAATCGACCCTTTTCGTCACGCGCCGAATTCGGGTACTTCACCGCTTTTTCTATGTCTTTCATTGTAATCAGTCCGCGAAGAGTGTAATGTTCATCCACAATCGGCAATTTCTCAATTTTATGCTTGCGAAGTGTTTCCTTAGCTTCTTCCAGTGTAGTTCCCAGCGGAGCGGTCACCAGGGGAGCCTTCGTCATATACTCCTCAACTTTAGCGTTCATATCTTCCACGAACAGCAAGTCTCGGTTGGTAATAATCCCAACAAGTCTGCCATTGCTTACTATCGGTACGCCGGAAATGCGGAACTTGCCCATCAGCTCCTCGGCCTCCGCAAGCGTATTACCGGGCGCAAGCGAATACGGGTTTGTAATAACGCCGTTCTCCGACCGTTTAACCATATCGACCTGCTCCGCCTGAGTGTCAATCGCCATATTCTTATGAATTACGCCGATTCCACCCTCACGCGCTATTGCGATTGCCATCGCGGATTCCGTAACGGTATCCATTGCCGCGCTTAGCAAGGGTATGTTCAGGCGAATCTTTTTTGTCAAAAACGTTTCCAAATTTACCTGTGCCGGAAGAACGCCGCTCTCCGCCGGAACAAGCAGCACATCGTCAAATGTTAATCCCTCACCAACAATTCTCAACTCGAATTTTGACACTTTACATACCCTCCGTTTATTTTGATTTTTTTAACTATCTGCACAACCGCGCCGGACGGCAATACTGACCCTGACGCGTAAAACAAAACACGGACGGATGTTCTCCGTCCGCGCGTAAAAGCTCTCTAACGCTTTGAGAATTGCGGAGCGCGGCGAGCCGCTTTCAGTCCGTACTTCTTGCGTTCCTTCATCCTCGGGTCGCGTGTCAGAAATCCTGCCGCTTTGAGTTTGGCGCGGTATCCTTCGTCCGCCAGTAGCAATGCCCTTGCGATACCGTGACGAATCGCGCCCGCCTGTCCGCTTACGCCGCCGCCCTTTACCGTAGCGTTAATATCCACATTTCCGAGTTCTCCGGTAAGCTCTAATGGTTGGCGAACAATCAGCTTGAGAGTATCAAGTCCGAAATAATCGTCAATGGGGCGTCCGTTGATTACAATCTCACCCTTGCCATCCTGAAATACCTGAACCCGCGCCACGCTGCTTTTGCGTCTGCCGGTACCGTATAGGTACGGCTTTTTAGGAGTATATGTCATCTTACTTCACCTCCCCGGCGTAGATTTCAGGCTTTTGCGCCGCGTGCGAATGTTCCGCGCCCTGAAAGAGTTTCAAGCGTGAAATCTGCTTGCGCCCAAGTGAATTCTTGCCCAACATACCTTTGACCGCCAGTCTCATAGCGAACTCCGGTTTGGTCTCCATAATGTGCTTGTACCGAGTCTCATGCAGTCCGCCCGGATATCCGGAATGTGTCCTGTGGTATTTCTGAGTGAGCTTGTTCCCTGTTAGAACCGCCTTTTCCGCGTTGACGACGATAACGAAATCGCCGCAATCCACATGCGGAGTATACGTTACCTTGTGTTTGCCGCGCAGAAGTGTAGCGACAGTAGTAGCTGTGCGTCCGAGCGATTTGCCGGCCGCGTCTATTACGTACCATTTGCGCTGTACGTTCTGCGGCTTCTCCATAAACGTTGACATAGAATCCTCCGAGTTTTCTGCTAAGTTCCCAAGTTTACTAAAGTGGGGCTAAAGTGGAACTTCGGTTAGCTTAGAGATACGTTCGCTTTCAATAAAATATTATATCTATTAATATATAACACACTCCCGCAAACTTGTCAAGTGTTTTTTTGCGATATCACGGAAATGGCCTCTGCGTTGTCAAATGATATGACCCATCCAAGGGTTTCGAGGAGATACAGGATATGGTATATCGAGGTTGGAAGCCTTTGGAGCCGTAGGCGGAAAAGGCTTCCAACCTCGGCGCGGCG
>JAITKN010000082.1 GCA_031278415.1 Oscillospiraceae bacterium | reverse complement strand
CAAACCTTTATAGACCGCATCATTTTCACGCGTAAAGTACAACGCAGAGAGGGAACCATTGATATTTACCTGCGCTAATTTTTTTATATGCATAACTATAACTTGTTTATATTAGGTTACGGACTTATACCGACGTTCCGGATATTCGCCGCAGTAACGGTGATTGTCGGCACCTCGATGCCGCTGTTCAATACTGCCTCGACAGTTCTGATACAGGAGAACGTTGAAAACGAGTATCTCGGTCGCGTTATGAGCCTTATGAATATGATCGGCGCGCTCGGTATGCCTGTCAGTATGCTGATTTTCGGACCCCTCGCCGATAAAATCGGTATGTGGCGCGAGTTCATTATTACCGGCACTCTGATGTTCATTTTCAGCGTCGTTTTCATATTCGATAAACGTATCAAAACCGCGCGGTAAGCCGCTTCTGAAAAATTCGATTTCATCTTTGTTACGGTCAAGTCAAGCCGCCGCAATTTTGATGTGACGCATCCGAAGATTGTCGAAAATCAGGAAAACATTGCGCTCAAAATCCTCGCGATTGCTGTTGCCGGTCTCACTTCCCCGATAAACCTCGGTGTTTTCAGCAGGGCTTAACCGCCGCAATTCGTCAATCGGGTACGTTTCACCAATTCGACTCGCGGCGCGTTTGTTTATCCCCGTCAACTCCTCAATTTCCGATCCGCTTTTCCGGCTTCCTTAGGTTTTATAATTATTTAAGCAGCCGGATAAACCGTCGCAATCAGTTGAGTTATTCCAAACATAAGCGGTTGGTGAATAAGGTAGATGAGCAAAGCCTTTCGCCCTATAGCGGGAAGTATCGGCACTTGAGTGTCGTAGAACCATTTGGGGAATCTGCCGTCTTTGATTCGCCCGCCTATCGAAGTACCGAGCAAAAAGGCGAATGTCCACGGTATCGGCGAAAACCAATCCGCGCTGTATATGTCAGGCTGCGGCAAAACGCCGTATATTTCCGCTGTAAACGCGGCGATTCCCGCAATAAGCCAAATTGCCCAATGTACCCTGTTAATATACTTCCCGAGAAATCCATAGGCGATCATACATACCGCAAGCAGATGCAGCGCGCCAAACCATATAGGCATATTTACAAACGGCAAAATCGACGCAACGATTACTGATAACGCGCAGACGAAGGTTTTCAATCCTCGCTTAATGTTGTTTTGCGAAAATCGGCTTGACACTCCGGAAATTAAGATAAATGTTATTGCAACAATGTATTGAAGGACGCTTATCAGCGGATTCTCGAATATCTCCCGAGGCGCGTCCGAGAACATTATCGCGTCAAAAATGCCGTGATGCGCCATCATAAGCAGTACCGCCAGTCCGCGCGCGGCGTCTATAAGCTCAATTCGCTTGTTCATAATGCTGCGCCGAGCAATGAAGTTCTGCCCGCTCCTTATATTTACACGTTAAAAAGTATGTTCATAACATCGCCGTCTTTAACGATGTACTCCTTGCCCTCCATTCGGGCAAGCCCCTTGTCCTTGACTGCTTTCATTGAACCGTTCGCTTTTAAATCGTCAAAAGCGACAACTTCGGCGCGTATGAATCCGCGCTCTAAGTCGGAGTGTATTTTCCCTGCCGCGCCGGGTGCTTTGGTACCATCACGTATAGTCCAAGCGCGTACTTCATCCTTTCCGGCGGTCAGAAATGAAATCAGACCGAGTATTTCGTAACTCCGGCGAATCATTGCGTCAAGTCCGGTCTCGCTGACTCCAAGGTCGTCAAGAAACGTCTGACGCTCGTCCGGCTCAAGTTCCAGTAGGTCACACTCCAGTTTAGCGCAAACCGTAAGCGCGTCCGCTCCGTCAAATATGAATTTATCGTCACTTAACCCGCTTTCCGCTACATTAGCGACATAAATTACAGGTTTATTTGTAAGCAGTTCCGGAACACTTACATCAAACTCACGCGCCGGTTTTCCCTGACCTAAATGATTACGGAGTCTTTCGAGTGTTGCGGCTTCTTCGGCAAATTTCTTATCGCCCTTAGCGTTCTTTTTAGCGCGCTCAATTCGCTTCTCCGCGCTTTCAATATCGGATAGGAGAAGTTCGGTAGTCAAATCCTCAGCGTTCTCGGCGGGGTTCTCATTACCGAAGCAGTTAACAACGTGTACCAGCGCGTCCGCTTGGCGCAACGACGTGCGGTCAGAACCCAACGGAAGAACGAACTCGATTGCGGCGTTGGTTGTTTTCTTTGGCGCATACAGTTCCGTGAGCCAGTCCAAGCGCTTATCAGGCACTTTTACAATGCCTATATTTTGCCCGGAATTTCCGTACAATCCCTGATTTACTACGCCGGTCAAAGCGCCGAAGAGGGTTCGTCTGCCGGAACCCGGTAGTCCTATAATCCCAAGTTTCATATTTCGGTCTTTACCTCAACCGCGTCATCGGTCTCGAGAGCGATCTCGATAGTTGCGTTCGATTCAGACGCGTTTTCGCCGTTAGCAGCGATCTGCTCCGCTTCCGGCTCCGGAGGAAACGCGGCGTGTTCGCAAAGGTAAGCGAAAGAGTCGCCGTCCATAGTTTCATTTTTCAACAGGTATTCGGCCGTCAGCGCAAGAATATTATAATGTTCAAGAAGGATATTTTCACAGCGTTTGTAAGCGTCCTCGATGATGGTCTCAACCTCGTTGTCGATTGTTGTCGCCGTACTTTCGCTGTACGCTTTTGTATGACCGTAATCTCGTCCGAGGAAAACTTCATCGTTTTCTGACGCGAACGTAATCGGACCGAGTTTATCACTCATCCCGTACTTTATCACCATATTTCTGGCAATCTCGGTAGCGCGTTGAAGGTCGTTGGACGCGCCGGTGCTTATATCTTTCAGCGCGATTTTTTCCGCTGCGCGTCCGCCGAGCAGTGATACAATCTCGTCAAGCATTTCCGATTTACTCAGGTAGCTTTTGTCCTCGGTGGGCAAATAGATCGTCATTCCGCCTGTGCGTCCGCGCGGAAGAATTGAGATATGATGAACCGGATCACTATGTTCTAAGCCATAGGCGGCGACCGCGTGACCCGCCTCGTGAAATGCGGTAAGGCGTTTTTCTTTGTCGCTGACTACCTTGCTTTTCTTTGCCGGGCCGGCGATTACTTTAAGCATCGCGTCTTCAACATCAGACATTTTAATAAAGCGATTACCGTTACGCGTCGCATGCAACGCAGATTCATTCATCAGGTTTTCCAAGTCCGCCGGCGTAAATCCGATGGTAGTTTTGGCAACGTCAAGTAATTTAACATCTTCGGCAAGACGCTTATCCTTTGTATGGATTTTCAATACTTCCTCGCGTCCGCGAATGTCCGGCAATCCGACGTAAATAGTCCGATCAAAGCGTCCCGGTCGAAGCAAAGCCCGATCAAGTATATCGTGGCGATTAGTCGCCGCCATAACGATAACGCCTTCGTTGGTGCCGAAGCCGTCCATTTCAACAAGGAGTTGATTAAGCGTCTGCTCGCGCTCATCGTGTCCGCCGCCGAGTCCCGCGCCGCGCTGGCGTCCGACCGCGTCAATTTCGTCAATGAATACTATGCTCGGCGCGGCTTTCTTAGCCTGCTCAAACAGATCGCGGACACGACTCGCGCCGACACCGACATACAACTCCACAAAGTCTGAGCCGCTTATGGAGAGGAACTGAACTCCCGCCTCGCCCGCGACAGCCTTAGCTAAATATGTTTTGCCGGTTCCGGGAGGACCTACAAGCAAAACTCCCTTGGGGATTCGAGCGCCCATATCCGCGAATCGTTTCGGCTCTTTAAGGAATTCTACTATCTCTTCAAGTTCCTCCTTTTCCTCGTCCGCGCCGGCAACGTCGGCAAATGTGATTTTTTTCTTATCTTTGCTTGCGTCGCGAGTATGCGCCCGTCCAACCTTAAACGGGCTGTTGCCCTTTCCGCCGACTTCGCGGTTCATCATAAAGTACCAAAAAATCATAAACGCCGCGATAATCACAATATACGGTACAAACGACGCCCACCACGGAAGCTCAAGCCCGCGATTCCAATCGTATTCGACTATTATCCCCGCGTCTTTCTGCGCGAGGATAAGGTCGTTCATATCTTCATAGAAGATAGCGTCGTCATAAAGCTTGTGCGTAAGCATATGCTTATCGCCAACCAATTTGCTTTCGGTGATCGGGTTATACAACTCAGCGTACAAGATGCCGCCCTCAACAACAAAGGACTTGATGTTCTCCTCAAGAAACTGCTCGCGTACTAAAGAGTATTTCACTTCATCGGGTTGCATAGCGTCTCTGGTAAGTAGAAACAGAGCCGTACCGAGGATTATCAGTACAACTATCGTTGCGCCGATATTAATCGTAGGTTTATTTTGATTTCTGTTGCTGCCATTTTTCATTAAATTACATCTACTTTCTTAAACTCTATTTATGTCGCGCTCATCCTCTAAGCAATGTATATCGGGAAGGTTACGATAACGTTCATCATAATCAAGTCCGTAGCCAACCACAAACTTGTCCGGGATGGTAAAGCCAACAAAATCCGCTTCAAACGGAACTTGTCTGCGCTCAGGTTTATCAAGCAAAACCGCGGCTTTGATACTATTGACTCCGTGTTCTCTTAAGTATTCGCAAATTCCGTTAAGCGTATGCCCGGTATCTAAAATATCTTCCGCGATAATTATGTCGCGCCCGCGCAAATCGCTTTTCGGAAACAGTCTGAACTTAAGCGTTCCGCAAGATTCCATTGCGGATCCATAGCTGTCGACCGCCATAAAGTCCACATCACACCTAATGGTCATTGCCCTAATAAGATCCGCCGTAAACACAAACGCTCCGCTCAGAACGCCTATTACCAAAGGTGTTCCGCTTACCGAAACACTTGCCGTATACGATGCGCTGATTTCAGACGCAAGTTCTTTAACGCGTTGGCTAATACGGTCGCTGCCGATGAAAACCTCGCTAAGTATCATATCATTTCCCCTTTCGTTTGTCAACGATGATTTTTGAATTTATTGTTAATTTTCGCGGAAAACAATTGCCGCGCGCTCAAACGCAGCAATCAGCCGCTTCGGAAGTGTCAGTATGCGGCCGCCTTTGCCGCTGCGTGACATATCCAGCATATCGCGAATATGTTCACGGAACAGGCTAACGCCGAATACTTCAGCCGCAAGGATCAGGACTCTTGAAGCGATAGCCGAGTCAAGCGCGTTAAACTTTTTGCGCGGGATTAACGGGTTTGAGACACCAAAGCGGCATTCCGCCAAAAACGCTTTCGCAATGGTCGCAAGACAGCGTTCGTCCTCCGCAAGAGATTTGCTCGTATCGGCTGCGTGTTCCGCGATTCTCGGGTTGATTTGCCGCAGAACAGGCATTACGGCGGAACGTATCAGATTTCTGGAATAACGAGTGTCAGAATTACTGCTGTCCTCAATATGCGGGATAGAGTTATATTCCAAATACCGTGTGATTTCTTTGCGGGTAAGGCACAGAACGGGACGAATCACGGTAAGTCCGGATGCGCGGGTAATCTTAGGGGAGATTCCGCTCAGTCCGTTAACGCCGGTACCGCGGGTCAAGTTCGCGATCATTGTCTCCGCGTTGTCATCCGCGTTATGAGCCGTTGCGACGACGGAAGCGTTCTCTTCAAAAAACGCGTAGCGCGATTCTCGCGCGGCATTTTCAGATCCGTCCAAGGGAGTATTCTGATGCCCTATGGTTAAACTCAGGTTGTGTTCGAGGCAGTAGTTATGTACAAAATTTTCATCGCGGTCGGATTCCTCTCCGCGCATTTTGTGGTTGAAATGCAAAACATCTATCGAAAAACAATAGGTGCCGGTAAGCCTACCCAAAATATCAAGCATACACATCGAATCCGCGCCGCCGCTGACCGCGCAGGATATTTTCTGCCCGGAGTTTAGCGTCAGCGCGTTCGACACAGCGTATTCAGTAACTCGCTTTATAATCTCATACATACACAGGATTATAACATATTGTTTGGTCATAATCAACATATTTTTCGATTTGTTACCATATTGGATCTGCGTTGTCAAATGATATGACCCATCCAAGGGTTTCGAGGAGATACAGGATATGGTATATCGAGGTTGGAAGCCTTTGGAGCCGTAGGCGGAAAAGGCTTCCAACCTCGGCGCGGCG
>JAITKN010000030.1 GCA_031278415.1 Oscillospiraceae bacterium | reverse complement strand
GACTTGCCCCTAGGGACAAATGACTTGCCCCTAGGGACAAACGGCTTGCCCCTAGGGACAAACGACTTGCCCCTAGGGACAAACGACTTGCCCCTAGGGACAAACGACTTGCCCCTAGGGACAAATGACTTGCCCCTAGGGACAAAAACTCTTGACAAGCATAAATTGATGAGATATAATGACTTCAATACTTACTTAAAGGAGACATTTAATTATGGCTGATAAAAAATTAATCCCCAGACCGGGCTCCGCCTACGAGACGTTCTTTTTGAACATCCGCGACTACGTGATTTCCAAGATCAACGCCGATCCGCCCGAGTGGACATTTATCCCACCGGATGAATATGGGAGCCTTTTCAGCGCGTACAATCTCTGGTACAACGCCTACCTACCGACCACGAAGCCCCACACACCGGGGGTGACCGCGATGCGGAACGAGGCATGGAAGGAGACGAAGCCGATTCTCTCGCGGTTCATCCGGCTCTGGCTCCGCGGCTTCCCGAATCAGGTTACCAAAGAGGACTTGCTGAACATGAACATCCCGCTGCTCGACACGGAACCCACGCCCGTCCCGCCGCCGGAAAACCAAGTGGAGGCGGACATAACCTTCCCGGGCATCCACATGGTGGAGCTGCAGCGGATTCGACCGGTGGCGGGTACGGCTCCGGACGCTCGCAGCGACTACGGCGTGCGCATCTACTATGGTCTGACCGGCGAGGCGAGCGAAGCGTTCCCGTTCCGGCTGGACGGGCCGGTCAAGACAGCGAAGGTTCTGCCGTATTCGGTGTTCACGCGTCGGAAGAAGGAGCGCTTCGACTTCGACGGGGAGTCGGGCAGCAAGGTGTACTTCTGCCTGCGCTACGAGAACAGCAAGGGTCAGGCGGGTCCGTTCGGTCCGGTGCTGTCCGCGGTGATTCCGTAAGGGTAAGGCTGATACATACTTGACATTGGAACGCGGGCATGGTATACTTGACAAAAAGTTCAGTAAAGGGGATTCACACTATGGAACGCCGATTAAAGCAGACTCAATTTACTAAGCGCGAGATTCTTGACATTGTAAACGACGACAGGTACACGCCGTATGACGGAGGATTGCACTTCCCGCCGAGCTTCTCCGACAGGCTTGTCAAGGAGGGCAAGTTGGGATTCATCAACGCCGCGTTTCCCGGCGGAGAGTCGATGCGGTACGAATTTACGGACGCGCATACCCTGCGTTGGCTGTATCACGGCTTTGCGTGGCGCGAGGAATACTATGAGGCATACGAACCGGAAGAGAATATCGTGTTCTTCTTCCATAACATCAAGAGCAGCACCCCGCCGTCAATGAGGAGCTTCGTGGTTGACTTCAACACCAACCGCGTAACCGTTAACGAGGCTCAAATAGGGAATGATGATTATACGCCGCGCGATACGAGTAACCGAATGAGCTTTATGACGTTGGAGGGTCGCGCCGCAAGCGGCGAGCCGCACGAGTATACGGACGATATGGTGGGTCAGGTGATCGCGTGGCAATTAGGAGGAGGCTACTGGCTTACGCATCACTACATCAATACGAAATTCTTCCTGAACGAAATCGGCGCGGGGCCGGATCCGTTCCTGACAATCGCGGAACCGGCGCAGTACGTTGCCATCGACAAGGCAAAGGGGCTGTATCTGTTCAGTTGGAGAGAGATGGCGGGTCCCGGAATAATGGGCTGGGATTTTATGAACCTGAAACAAATGCGCTCATGCGGTATGTTCTATGGGATTAACGAAGCCGATCGGTTTGAGTGCTATTGTTTCACCAGAATTAACGGGAAGTTCCTGTCTGTGGAAGACCGTAAGCTGATGTGCAGGGAGGGAATATTCTCAGCCGTGAACAACTGAGCGGCGATGGTGAGAGCGGAAACCCAAAGCTCTTAACCGTAAGGGATACTGATAAATCTATGAACATCAAGCGACAACTTACTAACATATTCGCCGACGCGTTTGAACGCGCCGGCTATGCTGCGGAGTTCGGGACGGTAATCGTAAGCGACCGCCCTGACCTCTGCCAGTTTCAGTGCAACGGCGCGCTGACGGCGGCAAAACAACGTAAGGCAAACCCGATGGATGTTGCGGCGGCGGTGGCAGGCAAACTGACGGAACGCGAGCGCGGGATCCTGACGGTCGAGATTGCGCGTCCGGGCTTTTTGAATATCAGCGCGGACGGAGCTTTGCTTTCGGCGCGAGTGAACACGCTTGCGGATGATGATCGGCTTTGCTTGCCGAAAGCGGACGCGGCGCGGACGATAGTGTTCGACTACGGCGGTCCTACTATCGGTAAGCCATTGCACGTCGGACACTTGCGCAGCGCGGTAATCGGTGACGCGATGTATAGGATAGCTGAGTTTCTGGGGCATAGGGTGATAAGTGATGTTCACCTCGGCGACTGGGGACTGCCAATGGGTCTGTGCATACAATGGATAATCGAGAATGGCATAACGGAGTTTGGCAACGATGAGCTGAAAATCATTTACCCCGGCGCGTCGGCTAAGGCAAAAGAGGACGCGGAGTTTGCCGCGAAGGCGCAAGAGGTAACTCGGGAACTTCAGCAAGGGAACGAGCAATATCGCGCGATATGGCTGCAGATTCGGGATATTTCAGTCGCGGATGCTAAGGCAAACTATGACGCGCTGAACGTGAGGGACTTTGACTACTGGTATGGGGAGTCTACCGCGCAGAGCGATGTTGGGGAGGTCGTTGCGCGGCTGGATGAGCTGGGACTGCTTAAAGACAGCGGCGGGGCAAAAATCGTTGAACTGCAGCGCGATGACGACAAGGAACCCATGCCGCCGATAATCATACTCAAGAGCGGCGGCGGAGAACTTTACAGTACGACTGACCTTGCCGCGATAATACAGCGTGAGCGCGATTTTGCGCCTGACGAGTACCGATACCTGACCGACCAGCGTCAAATACTGCACTTTAAACAGGTATTCCGAACCGCGAGGCTTGCGGGTTTTTCATCGGCGGAATTTACGCATATCGCGTTCGGAACGGTGAACGGCGCGGACGGCAAGCCGTTCAAGACGCGAACCGGCGGGGCAATGCAGCTGTCGGATATGCTTGCGGATGTCCGGGAGATACTGCCTGACGCTAAGGTCGCGACAGCGGCGATTAGGATCGCGGACTTACAGAATCAACCATCCCGGGACTACAAGTTTGAGCTTGATAAATTCACGGCGGCGGAGGGCAAGACAGGTCCGTATTTACTTTATACGGCGGTGCGAATAGGCTCAGTACTGATGAAAGCGGCGGAAGTCGGCGCGGAAGCGGGCGATTATATCGCGCCCGAGTCGGCTAAGGAACGCGCTTTGGTAATCGCCTTGGATAGCGCGGGGGAAGCGATATTGAAAGCGTTCAGCTTGAACATTCCGAGTGCGGTGTGCGACTGCCTGTTCGATATAGCCGGTAAGTTCAACGAGTTTTACGCGGAGCATCGGATACTGAGCGAGCGCGATGAAGTTCGCCGCGCGTCGTGGCTTCGGTTGCTGTCGGTTACGCGCAGGACTCTCATTATACTGCTCGAACTGCTTGGAGTTGAAGTGCCGGAGCGAATGTAAGCAGTCGCCGGTTAGCAGACGGAGGAGTTTAGGCGGAGATGAGCGTACAGCGAATACAGAAAATATTATCAGAGCGCGGAATCGCGTCACGCAGAGCGGCGGAGCGGTTGATACTGAGCGGACGCGTAGCGGTGGATGGAGTTACGGCGAAGTTGGGTCAGTCCGCAGATGCGGATGTTCAGGTAATTACCGTAGATGGCGGTACGCTTGCCGCCGTGCCGGAGAAAGTGTACATTGCGCTGAATAAGCCGCGAGGGTATATCAGCAGCGTTACGGACACTCACGGCAGAAAGACGGTGACGGAGCTTGTCAAGGACTGCGGGGCGAGGGTATACCCCGTGGGGCGGCTCGATTTGACATCCGATGGGTTGATTCTGCTGACTAACGACGGAGAATTCGCCAAGCGGCTTACGCACCCGTCAAGCGGAATTTCAAAGACGTACCGGGTAAAGGTGTCCGGCGATTGCGGTCGGGAGACGCTTGCGCGTCTGAACGCCCCGATTACCGTTGACGGGGTGCGGTACTCCGCGCCGCAGACGCGTGTAGTGACGCGTGACGATGAGGACTCGACCCTGCTGGAAATTGTGCTTCACGAGGGCAAGAATCGCGAACTTCGCAACATTTGCGGCGAGTTAGGGCTGAAAGTTCGCCGCCTGACCCGAATCGCGATTGGCGGCGTTAGGCTCGGCGGACTGCGCGTCGGCGCGTGGCGGATACTTACCGCCGATGAGGTCAGGGACGCGCTGCGCGGGTGATAGCCGGCGGCGGTTTGAGACTCGGGTTTAGTTTCCGCGAAGGTCTGATACGGGCGGGGGTTAAAGGACGGAGCATATGACGTCTATACGCCTTTGTCGATTGCGTCTATTCCGATAACTACTACACCAAAGGAGTTTTGCAAATGGCAAAAATCGAACTCACAAACTGGCGCATACGCCGCTCGGACGGCAATCAGTGGATTGACGCGATCGTTCCGGGTACGGTACTGCGCAGTTACATAGCGGCCGGAATAGTCGCCGATCTGCTCTACGATGATAATTGGAACGACGTTTGCCGGTGGGACGCGTTTTTCAACGGTAATTTCGAGTATTGCGCGGTGCTTGCCGTTCCGAGCCTTTCGGATGGTCAGCGTGTAAACCTCAAATTTGACGCGGTGAACTGGAAGGCCGACATCTATGTCAACGGAGCGAAGCTTTCTAACTCAGTTAACCCCGCCAAGACGCACAGCATTGAAGGCGCGTTCATTCGCGGCGTTTTCGACATTACGGAGTACGTAACGGCAGATGCGCAAAACGCGATAGAAGTCATTATCTACGCCAACGACACGCCCGGTGCGGTAACTACTCAGGGTCTTGCTGAGGGACCGGGTCCGAACGGCGGACTGCTCGGCGCGGATAATCCGACTCTTCACGCGAGCGTTGGTTGGGATTGGATTCCGACGATTCCGGGACGCAATATCGGAATTTACGGCGAGGTCAGCGCGGAAGTGACCGACGCCGTTCAAATCATTGACCCGTGGGTGGAAACACGCCTTGGCGTTACTGAGGTCTCGCGGACAATTGCCGCTGTTAATCTGCTGAACTCCTTTGCGCCCGCCGAGCTTACAGAGGGCGAAAGCCTTACGATTGACCTCGGCGAGATTGTTACGCTCGGCAGCGCGGAATTCACTTGGGGTACGGAATCGGGCGGCGCGGCGGCTGACATGGAATCGCGCTATCCCGCCGCGTTCAGGCTCGAAAGCTCGGCGGACGGCATTAGCTGGCGCAACTTCGACGCTTATCCGGGTGGAAACGTAAGCGTGATGTTTTTCGGAGAGCGCGGCGCTTCCGCCAACGGCGGTTCCGGCGCGTTTGAGGGTCACGCGATAAGCGACAGCGTTCAGGGCGGAACGGCGTTCGTTCCGTTAGACTTAACCGCGTTCGGAATGGGCAATGTCGATATGCCGGTGTTCGCGCCGAACTCCGGACGTTATTTGCGCTTCACCGTTATTGAGGCTAGGCGCATTAACGGCGCGGCAGTAAAGTGCAAGATTAGCGGCGTCAAAGTTTATGCGGAAAGTCCTAAACAGGCGGAACAATCGCTTGTGCGCGAGTACGCGCTTGACGCGTCTTCGGCGGAGTGTTTTCTTCGGTGCGATGTGAAAAACGCTTCAGCGAAGTCTGCGGAGATAATCGTCGCGGCGGAGCTTGAGGGGATTCGAGTCGGTTCCGTTTCTCTGACGATACCGCCGAATACTGTCGCGGCTGACGCGGAAATACGTTTCACTATACCTAAGCCGCGTCTCTGGTGGCCTAACGGCTACGGCGAACCGCATATCTACAATTTGCGTCTGACTGCCGGCGGTGCCGAGACCGACGTAAAATTCGGAGTAAGGCGTTTTGATTATCCGATTGACGGCGACATCCTGACCATTTACTGTAACGGTACGCGGATCGTATGCAAGGGCGGAAACTGGGGTATGGACGACGCGCTAAAGGCCGATTCCGCCGAAACCTTTGACGCCAAAGTGAGGTTGCACGCACTCGAAAACTTCACTATGATTCGTAACTGGGTCGGACAGACCAATCATTCCTCATTCTACGACGCTTGCGACCGCTGCGGCATACTCATTTGGGACGATTTCTGGCTCGCCAATCCCGTTGATGGTCCTGACCCGAACGACCCCGAAATGTTCCTTGAAAACGCCGCGGACAAAATCAGGAAGTATCGCGGCCACGCCGCTCTATGCTGCTATTGCGGACGCAATGAGGGCGATCCTCCCGAGCCGCTGTACAGCGCGCTGCCCGCGCTTACGGCTAAACTTGATCCTACGCGCATATACTTCCACAACAGCGCGGCAGTACCTGTAGGAAGCGGCGGAGGGTACAGCCTGGCATATCCGGGCGGAACGCTCGGAATCAAACAGTATTTTAACGATGTTACAAGTCCCGTACTCCGCAGTGAGCGCGGAATACCCAATGTGCCGGAGATCTCGACCTTGAAGAAGTTTCTGCGTCTGGAGCACCTATGGCCGATTGATGAGGTTTGGGCTCTGCACGACTGGACTTATCATATGAACGGTCCGGCTAACAGCTATATGGCGGCGCTGAAATGCTATCTCGGCGGAGAGTTTGATATTCCCATTGACAATATACAGAGTCAGAAACCTGACGAAAACGACCCGGTATTCGCGCAGTACAAGCATAATATTTACAAAATGTGTAAAGAGGTCGGTGACATCTATACCGCGGAGCAATTCAACCGCGCCGCTCAGTTTATCAACTATGATAATCACCGAGGTTTGTTCGACGCGTTGAGCGCCCGGCGGAGTAACGGTCTGCTTATGTGGATGTCGCAGTCAAGCTGGCCGAGTTTTATGTGGCAGACGTATGATTACAGCCTTGCCTGCAACGGCGGATTCTACGGCGTTAAAGCCGGATGCCGTCCGGTTAAGGCTATATTCGACCCTCGCACGGAGGAAATCGTGCTTTCCAACCACACGCCTGAGCTGTATGAAAATCTCACTTTGACTGTTCAGGTATTCTCGCTTTACGGACGAATGGTTTCGGAGGTGAAGACAAATCTTCCGAGTCTTATGCCGGACAGTTCCGGAATAGTCGCCGGCAAGGCGGATTTTACCTTGTCGGAAACGGATATTAACTTCCTGCGCCTTACCATTTCGTCCGGCAACGTCATTATAAGCCGCGAGACCTACTGGCACAACCGCGCTGAATATCAGAACTACCGCGAGTTGTTCGCGATTCCCGATCCCGAGTTGGATTTAACGGCAATCAGCGCTGATACTCTGCGTGTCAGAAATGCCGGCGCGACTCCGGCGGTATTGCTGCGCCTGAAGGTTACTGACGCTGCCGGTGATGAAATTCTGCCGTCTTTTTGGTCAGACAATTACATTACGCTGATGCCCGGCGAGGAGAATCAAGTCAGCGTCGAATACAATTCCGCAATGAGCGCGTCGCACTTCACCGCAAACTCGTCTTCTGTGCCGTTGTTTTCTAATGTGTAATCACAGTTGTCAGAGAACCACTCGTTCGACTTCTGCGCGTTTATACGCGCCAGAGCGTACTCGGCGGTTATTGCCTCCCGTTTCAGCAGTCTGGCGATACGCGCTTTAATCGGCGCGGTTACGGCGATCGTAGCGGCGCACCACGCGGACATTCCGGATTCAATAAGTTCTATTGCGTCCAATACAAGTATACTGTTGGCGGTGGACTCAATCAGCAGGTTGACTTCCTCATCAACGTACTTCCACGCTATGGAGTTAAGCGTTCTCAGCCTTGACCCATCGTTAAATACTATGTTGCCGAGTGTCTTGCGATTAAGTTTGCCGTTTTCAAACGCGCTTGGAAACGCCAACTCCAGTTCTCTGAGCATAGGATAAGAGTGTTCGGCTAACCTATGGTATATGTCATCACAGTCCGCCGTTGCCGCGCCCGACAGCGCAAAGCGATTAAGCAGTGTAGTCTTGCCGCTTCCGCTGCCGCCGGTCACTCCGATAATTTTCATAATCTTTGCCTCCTGTTATCAGCGGACAGTTCTTGCCGCGTTTTCCGAATGTCGCCGCGTGAGGACATAACATTTCGGCAATGTATGTTGTGGTTCACAGACCCTGCCCCCATAGTCATTGCCGGAATTTAACTTTTGCGCTTGAACGGTTTCGCATAGAAATCCGAAATCGTTTCAGAGTCTGCAAAAATCTAACTATGCGCCTCTATGATCGAATAAATAACGCTTTTATAATACCATATAACTCTCGAAATAGCAAGCGCAAGTTTAATAATCAACTTTGTCAAGGGGCGATTGAGAGCGTGGTTGTAATTTCGTGTTATTGCACAACATATTCCTCGTATTGCGCGGTATTCTTTGTGTGGTATGATAAATTTTTGTCTCGGGGCTTGGCAATCGTCCGTACATATGCTATATTATCAGAGCAGGAGGTGAGTGTGAATATTTCTACACCATCGATAATGGTATATCATCCGAAGTTATATTGGCAATAAATAAATTTGAAAAACCAAGGAGTTTGAAATGAAACAGATGGCAAACACGCTTTCTGAGAAAAAGGCTAATGGGCGAATTTACACACCCGACTATATAGTTGATAATATCCTCAATCTCTGCGGTTACTGCGGAGAGAATATAATCAACAAACATATCATTGATAACAGTTGCGGCGACGGAGCCTTTTTGGTCGAGGTTGTTCGCCGATATTGTGAAGCGGGTTTATACAGCGGTTTATCTGTTTCTCGTATCGCGTCCGACTTGTCAAAATATGTTCACGGTATAGAAATTGATAGCGGAGAATGTGTAAAGGCCCGCGAAAACGTGTCAAAGACCGCCTCTCGTTTTGGCGTGGATAATGTCAACTGGGATATTAACGTTGGCGACGCTCTGACAGTCAGAAACTACAACGGCAATATGGATTATGTCATCGGTAATCCGCCGTATGTCCGCGTTCACAATCTGCTTGACAGTTACGATGCTGTAAAAGGCTATTCGTTTGCGCAAAGCGGAATGACAGACTTATTTATCGTATTCTATGAAATAGGACTTAATATGCTCAATCCGTCCGGGATTCTCGGTTATATTTCGCCGTCCTCTCTTTACAATAGTGTTGCCGGGTCAGATATGCGAAAGCACTTGATGTATAATCGAAACATAAAAACAGTTGTTGACTTAAAACATTTTCAACCGTTTGAGGCTGCGACATACACAACAATAATGATACTAACCACCGAAAGGAATAGATTTGTTGACTATTACGAATATGACGGCAAAAGGCATGTTCCATATGCTGTATCACGGCTTAATTATGAAGATTTCATTATGAACGGTTCTTTTGTGTTCGGGCAAAAGAACGCGTTAGTAGAATTACAAAAAATGATGACGTACATCGGCGCGATGTCGGCTTATGTTGTCAAAAATGGCTTCGCCACGCTTTGTGACGACTTCTTTATCGGTAATTGGTCTTTTACTGATTATACAATTCCTATTATTAAAGCGTCAACGGGGCGTATGTCGCGGTGCTTGTTTCCCTATGACGCAATGGGAAAACTAATACCGTATGATGTCTTAACCGAAAACCCGTCAATACGAGAACATTATGATACTCACGCGGAAAAGCTGCGCGGTCGGAGTTTAGAGAGCGATAACTTGTGGTATGGGTTCGGACGTTCACAAGGTATTCGCGATGTTCACAAGAAAAAATTTGCGATTAACGCCCTTATTCGTGATGTGTCGGATATAAAGTTACAACTATGTGAGTCCGGAACAGGTGTATATAGCGGTCTGTATATTCTAACCGACTTCGACTATGACGAATTGAAAAGCGTTTTGTTTACCGACGATTTTATCCGTTATATTGCAATGATCGGGAAATATAAAAGCGGCGGCTACTATACTTTTTCTTCCAAAGACTTGTCTCGCTATCTAAACTATAAATTTGCCGAGAGGAACGGGAACGAATATGAACAATTCGCGCTTTCTTGAAATTCTAAAAGCGTCGTTTCTGAAATATCTTGAAACAGGCGCAAGAAGCAATGAAAAACTGAAAATTCTACACGGCGCGATTTCAAGCGACTTGTCGGAAAAACTCAAAACCACAAACGATATAGGCGGAGTTTACGCTGTTTACTCGCTTGGTTTTGGTTCCGGGCAAGAAAAGAAAATTGTCGGTCGGTATGTCGATAAAGCCGTTGACATAACCATAAGCAAAGACGGTCAACCCGTCGCAGGTATCGCTGTCAAGTATGTTATGTCAAACTATATGCAAAACTCAAACAACTACTTTGAGAGCATGCTCGGCGAAACTGCTAATATCCGCTGCAACGAAATTCCTTATTTTCAGATTTTCGTTATTCCCGACAAAATACCCTATTTTTACAATTCGGGCGTTATAAAGGGGTGGGAACGCATAAGTGAACATAACCTTAAAAAGTATATTACGCTGTCAAACGATAATATCGACAATTATCTACACACTCCGAATAAAACGCTTGTGTTTATCGTTAATATTTCATGTGAAGGAAATCCGCCGTATGACGATAAAAAAGGCTATATCAAATATTATACCGAAACGCCCTTTAAGCTCACTTTGTCGCCGAAAGTGTTCAAGTTTGAAAACTCGGTTATATATAACGACTACGAGGAGTTTATCAAAAAAGTTGTTCATGCGGTGTTAAGCCTGTAACGATTACCTGGCGGCGGCAACCTCCGGCAGAACCTCGTTATTCAGCTTTTCGTATCCCGCCGCGATTGCCTTGTCGCGCTCATCCCAAACGCTTAATTTGCTCACCGGCGCGGTTGCCCTGCCCGTCCGGCAGGCGAGGCTGATTTTCTGCAGTTCAATTCAACTACTATTTTCTTTGCGCACTTATTGTACCACAGGCAAATGCGTATGTCAAGCACTTTTTTTCAGAAGAGAGGTTCAAAATGCAAAACGATTTATGGAGCAAGGTAGTCACGGCGGCGGGGTTGGAACTGTTCGCGGCGGCGGTAGGGCGTGAGTTGCGCTACACCCGCGCCAACGGCGGCTCCGAGCCGCCGCTCCTACCGCGTTCAGA
>JAITKN010000147.1 GCA_031278415.1 Oscillospiraceae bacterium | reverse complement strand
CGTTGTGACATCTGGAAACAGTTGGAGTCGGAATACCGTCCGTGGATTGACGCGTCGGAAACGCCGTTCTATTGCGAGGGTAGGCGCTGGCAGGCTCAGGCTCACATCTATGAAAGTCCGTTCTACTATATCGACTATTGCCTTGCCGAGGTTATGGCGCTGTCGTTCTGGGCGGAGGACGAGCGCGACCACACTTCCGCGTGGGCTAAGTACCGCCGATTTGTAGGCTTCGCGGGAACCAAGACATTTACAGAGCTTATCGCGGATTCGGGAATGGGCAGTCCGTTCGACGAAGCAACGCTTAAATCCATTGCGGATACGGCGGCGGCGTGGTTGGCAAAGCACGAAATTTGAAAGCAGAGGAGAAAACAACCGGTGACTGACGAACAAGTTCTTGCAAACATACTCTCGCTTGCCGAGCGTGAGGATAGTATCCGCGCCGTCCTAATCGAAGTCTCACGCGCTAACCCTAACGCCGCCGCCGACAATTGCGCGGCTTTGATATTATTAACTTGAATAAGGAGAGCATAAGTGCCGATTTCAACAGAACTCTGGTCGGAGCGCATAAAGGCTCAAAAGCCGTATATTGCCGGCGAACAGCCTAAAAACTCTAACCTGATAAAATTAAACACTAACGAAAACCCTTACGCGCCGGCGGCAGGGGACGCGCTTCTCAGGTTGTATCCCGACCCCGACGCCGCCGGACTTTGCGCGGCTATTGCGGAAGTCAGCGGTGTCACGCCGGAACGCGTATTCGCCGGAAATGGCAGTGATGAGGTACTCGCGTTCGCGTTCATCGCGTTTTTCGGCGGCGGGAAAGTGTACGCGCCGGACATCACATACAGTTTCTATCCGGTATGGGCAAGCCTGTTCGGAGCGGAATACATCACAATCCCGCTGGACGCGCACTTTGACATTTGCGCGGACGACTACCTAACCCTTGACGGCGGCGTAATACTCGCCAACCCGAACGCTCCGACCGGCAAGGTACTGCCGCTGCGGGATGTGGAGCGCATCGTCAGCGCAAACCCTGACCGCGTTGTAATCATTGACGAGGCTTACATTGACTTCGCGCCGGATGGCAGTTCAGCTGTGCCGCTTACGGTTAAGTATCCGAATTTGCTGGTTACGCAAACCGCTTCTAAGGCGTACTCGCTTGCGGGACTTCGCGTAGGCTGGGCAATCGGAAGCGAAAGTCTGATCGCCGCGCTTAACACGGTTAAAAACTGCGTAAACAGCTACACCATAGACCGTAACGCTCAGGAAACAGCATCGGAGACTATTAGCGCGCGCGCGGTTTTCAGACGCAATACGGAGCGCGTCATCCGCGCTCGCGATTGGACGACCGCGGAACTGCGCAGACTGGGATTTTCCGTGCTTGACAGCGGCGCGAACTTCGTGTTTGCCAAGCCGCCCGCGCCTATCCATGGCGAGGCGGGCAAAAGCGCGAGCGAGCTGTTACAGCAGCTTCGGGAGCGCGGCATACTCATTAGATATTTTAATCTGCCGCGTATTGACGAGTACCTTCGTATTTCAATAGGAACTTCCGAACAAATGAAAGCGCTGATTAGCGCCTTGGAGGAATTGCTGTGAGCGAATCGTTAAACCGCTGCCGGTTGGAAGTTGACCTTGCCGCGATTGTCGGCAATTATCGCGTACTGCGCGATTACTGCGGGAAAGAGGTTGTCGGAGTGGTGAAAGCGGATGCGTATGGGCATGGAGCCGTCCCGGTCGCGAGGGCGCTGGAAGATGCGGGTTGCCGCTTCTTCGCGGTTGCCGCGCTTGGTGAAGCGTTGGAGCTTCGCGCGGCGGGCATCGGCGGCGAAGTGCTGATTTTCGGCTTTACGCCGCCCGAGTGCGCGGTCGAGCTTGCGGCGCATAAATTTACTCAAACGCTCGTATCGCTCGAATACGCCCGTGAGCTTAACGCCGCCGCGGTCGCTCCGATTAAGTGTCACGTTAAAATCGACGTCGGAATGAGCCGTCTTGGCGAAACCAACTGGGATTTCGCCGCGCTTAGGGAACTGCGCAACCTGAAAGTAGAAGGCGTATTTACGCATTTCCCGGTCTCCGACCAAAGCGATTCCGCAAGCATAACAGTAACGGAATCTCAACTGCGCGAGTTCGTTTCCGCAGTCGCTGAATTGCGGACTGTCTGCGGATTGTACGATATAAAAATCCACTGCGCTAACAGCGGCGCGGTGTTAGAACACCCTTCCGCATACCATACGCCATTTAACATGGTAAGACCGGGAATTGCGCTGTACGGACAGTACATCGGCACAAACTCCGCGGAACTGAACCTCAAACCGGCGCAAAGCTGGTTCGCCGGAGTGTGTCAAGTAAAGGAAGTACCGCCCGGGACATCCGTAAGTTACGGCGGAACGTGGTCGGCAAATTCGACTCGCCGAATCGCGGTTATTTCCGCCGGATACGCTGACGGATACAGCCGTGCCCTAAGCAATCGCGGGAAAGTGTTTATCAACGGGGCGATAGCTCCGGTCGTCGGGCGCGTATGTATGGATTTTATAACGGCGGATGTCACGGATATTCCCGGTGTAAAAGCCGGAGATAATGCCGAATTGTTGGGATCGCATATCCTCTGTTCCGACGTATCTGAGCTGCTCGGCACAATTACCTATGAAGTTCTCTGCGGCATTTCAAAGCGTGTAGTCAGATTATACAAATAGTATTGTAAATTCTGTGTGAAAAATTTTTAATATTTCTGTAATATTTAGCTATTGACAAATCTGTAAAGATGTGGTATAGTTCACGCTGAAATTGACCTTTGCAAAGAGGTCGAAATTTCAAGAAAAAAATCAGGAGGCTTTATTATGAAAAAGCTAACAAAAAAACTGCTTGCGCTGTTGTTTTCCACTTTGCTGCTCGTATCGCTGTTTGCGTCTTGCGGCAAAACGGACGAACCCCAAGAACCCACGGAAGAACCCATTGAAGATGTCATCCCTACCGATGAGGTAACGGCTGAGGAGCCCGTCGAGGAACCTGTTGAGGAACCGGTCGAGGAACCCGTCGAAGAGCCTGTCGAGGAACCCGTTGAGGAAGTCGTAGTCGTCGAAGAGCCGGTCGAGGAAGTCGTGGTCGTTGAAGAGCCGGTCGAAGCTCCGGCAGCCGCGCTGACAATTGCTGACATTGCGGCGAAGTATGAGACCTATGCGTATATGTCGACGGATACGGAGTACTTATTCGCAAATGTTATCGATGCTGCGACTTTTGCCACTACTGATGCGCTTCCGGAAGCGGACTTGAAGGCTGACTTAGCCGCCGCCGGTTATACGGAGGTAGCGGTCACGGTTACATTTGACGCGACATTTGCTCCGTTGTACGACATTAGCGTTCTCGGCGCGACCGATTACGGCTACTTGACCAGCACCTATGGCTTCTATGCCATCGCCATTAAGAAGTAATACGCAATTCCGCGATAAATTCGCCGTCCGTTTATCGGGCGGCGAATTTTCATTGACCCTATGCCCGGCGTGGCTGTGGGCATAGCTTTTTTAAACAAGACCCAGGAATAACCCCTTTTGAGTGTCAAGTCCCTTTTTTATATAATTGCCCACGAAAGATAAATTAAGATTAAGGCTATCATTGATTTCTTGTTTATGTATCAATAACCACTGGCTATATCCTGTCAACTGTTGCGTTAGATATCTTCCCATAATTTGAAGTCCGAGGCTAACTGTAATTAACAAAAGCCACATCCACCAAGGAATAGTTTTTTTATTAAATTCGCGAATATATCCAAGGCATATTATTTCGAGTGTAAATATTATTGCAAACGCAAACGCATTATGAACAAGTGGATCATTTAAAACATTTGGGGTGAGTTTCAACATAGAAGTAAGATCAATTTTGAGCAATATTTGTACAC
>JAITKN010000101.1 GCA_031278415.1 Oscillospiraceae bacterium | reverse complement strand
AATCACTTGCGTCTGGTGGCAAGCCGCTTGCGTCTGGCGGCAAGTCGCTTGCGTCTGGCGGCAAATCACTTGCGTCTGGTGGCAAGTCGCTTTCCGCAAGCGGCAAGTCGCTTGCGTCTGGTGGCAAGTCGCTTGCGTCTGGCGGCAAGCCGCTTGCGTCTGGCGGCAAGTCGCTTGCGTCTGGCGGCAAGCCGCTTGCGTCTGGCGGCAAGCCGCTTGCGTCTGGCGGCAAGTCGTTTTCCGTAAGCGGCAAATGGATTGCAACCGGTTGCGAGTCGTTCACAACCGGTTGCAAAGTGCGGTTTTATTGTAGTTTACGGCGCGGACGCTTCTTTTACCGTTACGGGGAAGCGAAACTTAATCCATCATCAGCGGCATCGACGCTGCCGTCCGCCAAACGCTTACCCATTTCATAAGCGGCTTCGCAGTCCTTCGGGAATTGCTCAATGTGACGCTTCTTTACCGCGTCGACATCAAACATACTCGCGTGGTATTTGCCGTAATCGTCCATCTGTTGAGTCTGCCACGCGGCGACATATTCCGCCGCGTCCGCTATAATCCTGCTTGTGCCGGTAACAGACTGAAAATACTGCTCATAGAATTGTCCGGGAGCGTTCATCGTGAACACCCAGCCCATCTTACATCGCTTTGGGTATGTGGGAGTACGCTCTTTGTTGTAGGTCATACCCGGAAAGTATAAACGCTCAAGGAACGACAATAGATTTCCCGTGATGTTGCCGAAATAGATCGGACTGCCGAGCAATATTACATCCGCGTCAATTGCCTTTTCCAGCACCGAGGTCAAATCGTCCTTAACCGCGCAACGCGCAAAGAACTTTTCGTCTTTAAGTTTGCAGATATGACAGCCGATACAACCATGATAATTCAAATCATAGAGGTTAATGATTTCACCCTCCGCGCCCGAGACGCTCATCGCGCCGTCGAACGCGGCTTTCAGCATTGACGCGGTGTTGCGCGTTTTGTTAGCTGCTCCGTTGATTGCAAGTACCTTCATCGTTGTGTCCTCCTGAAAAAGATAATTATTACACATCGGACAAAAACCTGAACATACGGCGAAAAGGCTTATATCCGTTTTGTGGCGAATCCCGTGAATACAGCGGAAGCAATGGTTCTGCCGAGGTCGTCATAAACCGACGCGTTATAAACGGCTGTTGTTTTCCCTCTGTGAACCGCGGTCGCTCTGGCAAAGAGTTTAGACCCTCGCGAACTGCTGATAAAGTTCATCGAAGACTGCAGCGTTACATAGTCCGGACTGTTCTCGTGGGCGTTGGACGCGACAGCGAAAGCGAAGTCCGCTATTGTGTACACAAGTCCGCCCTGTGGAACGTGTAGTCCGTTCATATGCTCCGGAGTCAGCTTTACGCTTATCAGCGCGCTGTTCTCGTCAACTTCCTCAATTACCGCGCCGATACCCATAGCGAATTTGTCCATCTTGAAGAAGTCGTAAAGTTGGTCTGTGCTTTTCATAATCTGTCTCCCGTTATTATCGTCTGTAATTTATGCCATTTTCCATTTTACGCCCTGAGGCGTATCCTCAAGGACAATACCGCGGGTTTGAAGCTCATCGCGAATACGATCCGCTTCCGCGAAGTCTTTGGCTTTGCGAGCGGCTTGGCGTTTCGCGATAAGAGCCTCGATTTCGAGGTCAAGCGACTGCGGTTCGGCGGATTCGTACAGCAGTCCCAAGACGTCCGTCAGTTCCTGAAGTTCAGCGGCCGCCTGAACCGCGAACTCGCGGCTCGCGCCGCCTGAAACCGCGCTGTTAATCGCTCTGGCAAGGTCAAATACGGCCGCGAGCGCGTCCGCTGTATTAAGATCTTCGTCCATCGCCGATATAAACGCTTCGCGGTACCCGGCGAAATCGTTAAGCGCGGAGCGTTCGGAGTCTGACAGGGATTCCGTATCGCTGTTCCGCGAGATAAAGGTGAGGTTATCGAGCGTAGTATACAGCCGCTGAAGAGCGGCTTTGGACTGAACCAACGAATCTTTGCTGTAATTAAGCGGACTGCGGTAATGCGCTGACAGCAGAAAGAACCGAATGACCTCGTAGCCGTATTCTTTGGAAGCGTCGCGAACTTTGAAAAAGTTGCTTTCGCTTTTTGACATCTTTTCGTTGTTGATGGTCAACATTCCGTTGTGAACCCAATATCGTGCCATTTGGCAGCCGTTGGCGGCTTCGGACTGGGCGACTTCGTTTTCGTGGTGCGGGAATACAAGATCACTGCCTCCGCAGTGGATGTCAATAGTCTTGCCGAGTTGAGCGCGAATCATAGCGCTGCACTCTATATGCCAGCCCGGCCGACCGTCGCCCCAAGGTGATTCCCAACTCGGTTCGCCGGGTTTGGCGGACTTCCACAGCGCGAAATCCGCCGGACTGCGTTTCTGAACGCCGATCTCGACCCGCGCTCCGTCCTCTAACGCTTCGAGCGGCTGCCCGCTCAGTTTGCCGTACTTGGGATAGGAGCGAACGTCGAAATATACATCGCCGCCGGATTCATACGCGTGACCGCGTTCAATAAGCAGTTGTATAAGCTCAATAATATCCTTTATACTGTCCGTCGCGCGCGGGTTGTACGTAGCGGGTTTAATGTTCAAGCCGACCGCGTCGATTTGACATTCCGCGATATAACGTTCCGCGATTTCGGCGGAGGAGACGCCCTCGGCGTTGGCGCGTTTGATAATCTTGTCGTCAATGTCCGTGAAGTTTTGAGCGAACTCGACCTTGTATCCGGAAAACTCTAAATATCTGCGCAGAGTGTCAAAAAGCAGAAATGCCCTTGCGTTGCCCATATGAATAAAATCATATACGGTCGGTCCGCAGCCGTACATTCGTACAAGACCGGGCTCCAGGGACTCAAACTCTTCTTTGCGCTTTGACGCTGTGTTATATAATTTCATAGATCCTCCCAATATGCTGATATCAGCTTGCGCTGTCATTCGCGGTCAGATGCCCGCGCCGTCAATATTATCATGACTCGCCGTAACCGGCTTAGCCACCTGTCCGACAACCGTGGAGCCTTGGTGAACTTCTTTAACGACAACCGCGCCCGCGGCAATTTTGCTGTTGTCGTGTACCGTAAACGGACCTAACACCTTTGCGCCCGCGCCGATTACGACATTGTTGCCGATTGTCGGATGGCGCTTGCCTTTATCTTTACCGGTTCCGCCGAGCGTGACCTGATGATAAATCAGCACATCGTTGCCTATCTCCGTTGTTTCGCCGATTACAATTCCCATTCCGTGGTCAATTACGAATCTGCGTCCGATTTTGGCCCCGGGATGAATCTCTATTCCGGTCCAAAATCGCGACCACTGTGATACTGACCGTCCGAGGAACTTGAGCTTATGTATCCAAAGCCAGTGCGCCAACCGATGATACAGCCACGCGTGTACACCCGGGTACAGCAAGAAAATCTCCAAAGAGCTTCGCGCGGCGGGGTCGTTGTTCTTATAAGCCTCAAGAGTTTCGCGCAGTTTCCAAAACAGCATATTTTCACCTTCTTAAAGATAAATGCAGCAAACAAAAATTCGATGAAAATTTGAGTTTGCTCTTGCAATTGTTCAAAATGTTTATTATAATGTTATTATAACAAATCATCAAGGGAAAATCAATGCTAAAATGAAGAAAAATACTTTTCAAAGAAAATTTTTATCACTCGCGTTTGCCGCGGCTGTTTTACTGAATATGCTTCCCCGTCAATCGGAAGCGTTGGAACTCTTTGACGCC
The DNA here is from genome assembly GCA_031278415.1 of Oscillospiraceae bacterium. Taxonomy (GTDB): domain Bacteria; phylum Bacillota; class Clostridia; order Oscillospirales; family Oscillospiraceae; genus JAISJH01. The sequence continues at coordinate 441 of JAITKN010000101.1, read as the reverse complement.
TATGCGAATGCGGCAATTTTAATGGACGCAAAAAGCGGTCAAGTGATTTACAGTAAGAATGAGCGCGCGCATCTGCCGCCCGCGGGAACGATTAAACTGTTCACCGCGCTTCTTGCGACGGAGGCGGCGGCGGATAACAGGGTCGCTATGTCGGATAAGGTTACGATATCTTCCAATGTCAAGTTCGATTTATCGCGCGATGCCGGTACGGCAAATTTGCTTGGCGGGGAAGTCCTGACATTGGAAGACTTGATTTATTTGATAATCGTAGGTTCGGCTAATGACGCTTGCAACGCGGTGGCGGAGTTTATTTCCGGAAGCGTCAGCGACTTCGTGACGCTGATGAATACTCGCGCCGCGGAACTTGGCTGTACGGACTCAAATTTCGCGAATACGCACGGATTACCCGTCTCCGGTCAATATTCCAGCGCGTATGACCTG
>JAITKN010000109.1 GCA_031278415.1 Oscillospiraceae bacterium | reverse complement strand
TTTAAACTTTGCTAGACATCCTTTAAACTTTGCTAGACATCCTTTAAACTTTGCTAGACATCCTTTAAACTTTGCTAGATATCCTTTAAACTTTGCTAGACATCCTTTAAACTTTGCTAGACATCCTTTAGAGTCTCGTAGAGTTCCCCAAAACTAAGACAGATCTATCATAACACGCGGTTTAGCTATTGTCAAGGGTTTTTGCCAATCTTCTCATAAACCTCCGAAGCTACTCTCTCCGGAACCGGCAAACCGCTGAAGATTCTAAACGCGTCCGCCGCTTGTCCGATAAGCAGACTAAGCCCGTCGATAGTTTGCAGCCCGCGCGTTTTCGCTGCCCGCAGCAAATTGGTTTCACGCGGGTTGTACACGAACTCGAATACGGTTGCGTTAGTATTATCAAGGAACGCAAAGTCCGCAAAGTCTGTAAACTCCATATTCCCCGTCATTCCGAGCGGAGTTGCGTTGATGAGGATTTCCGCGCCTTCGCAAACATCACTAAGCTGCTCAAAATATGCCGAGGTCGTGTCAGGTAAGTCAATCTTGCGGCGTGAAACCACGGTTACGTCCGCTCCGGAACCAACAAGCGCGTTCGCCGCCGCCTTAGCCGCGCCGCCCGCCCCGATAATTACGGCGCGTTTGCCCTCTGTGTTTCCGAACTTGGCTTGAAGCGCCCATAACACACCGGAACCATCCGTGGCGTGACCCTTTAACAGTCCGTCCGAATTTCTTACCGTATTTGCCGCGCCGCACTCTATGGCGGAGACATCAAGACTATCCAAAAGCGGAATGATTGTCTCCTTATGCGGCATTGTTACGTTGAATCCGTCAAGATTTCGCCGTGACCCGCGAACAAAATCATCCAACCGCTTCGGCGCGACATCAATGGCATCGCAGCTTACGCTCAAACCCAGCGCCTTCGCGAACAGGGAATGTATCATCGGCGACAGTGAGTGTCTGATCGGAGTGCCTATTACCGCGAGTCTTAATGTACGCACTGCGTTTCCAACCTTTCCAGCAACAGGTCTATCGCGTCGACGTAACCCTGAAATCCGCGTCCGGAGATTTGCGCGACGCACGCGGGAGCTGTAACTGAAGTTTGCCGCCAAACCTCGCGCGATTTAATGTCGGAGATATGCACCTCCGCGGCGGGAACGCGTTCGGCGGCTTTCAGCGCATCGTGGATCGCGTAGCTGTAATGCGTGTACGCGCCCGGGTTGATCACAATCCCGTCAAACGCGTCCAACGCCGACTGAATAATGTCAATCAGTTCACCCTCGTGATTAGACTGCTTGAATGTAATCGCAATCCCGCGTTCGTCCGCCGTATTCCGAATGAAATCGCAAAGGTCGGCGTAGCTTCTGTTTCCGTAAACCGTCGGCTCGCGTATGCCCAGCATATTTAGGTTAGGTCCGTTGAGAACAAGTATTTTCGCCTTCATATATTTCCCAATCTCTTTAACGACCGCCGCTGCCGCGTCCTCCGCCGAACCGGACGTAATAACCGCGTCCGCGCAGCGTTCGTATATTACACCGCGAGCGTCAGCCAATGATTTCAGGTCATCTAAGCTCTTAGACAGCGGACGTGACGTGTTATCCAGGCTTTTGGCTATATCCTCCAACGGGCGGCAAAGATACACAACAACGCTGTTTTTGCGCAGCAAATCTTCGTTATAAACCGGCGCGCCGCCGCCGACAGCAATCACGATTCCGCGCTTTTCAAGCAGCCGACGAATAACAGCTCGCTCGCTGCGCCGAAACCCATCTTCGCCGTGTGAAGAAATGAACTCCGCGCAAGTTTCGCCGCTGTCCGCTTCGATTTCCGCGTCAGAGTCGTAGAATTCGCGCTTCAGGTTTGCCGAAACAAGTCTCCCTACGGTCGTTTTGCCGACACCGGGCATACCAATTAAAACAATGTTACGCTCCGATGGTCTCATTTAGGTTCCCCGATTTCGCCGTAGCAGCCCAGTACCTCAAAGTAGTCTGATTGCGCCGCCGCCTGAGCAATTGCCTCCCGTGCCGCCGCATCGGTAATGGACGCGTCTAAATCGGCAAAGAATCTGTATTTGCCCTGCGAGCCCGGTCGGGACTCAAGCCGTGTTAAATTCAGTCCCGCGAGCTGAAACGCCTGTAAAGTATCGCACAGGGCGCCCGCCTTATGCGCGGTGGAAAAGCTGATGGTCACAATGTTGGATTTCTCGTCATAGTAGGGTTCCGCCGCAATCGCGATAAAGCGTGTTCTGTTCTTGGGGTCGTCAGATATGTTGTCCGCAATGACGTCAAGACCATAAACTTCCGCCGCTCGCTTTGAGCCTATCGCGGCGCGGCGAACGTCATTATCCTCCGCTGTCATCTGAACCGCGACCGCGGTATTGCGCACACCGGTCTGCTCCCAGTTCTTGCCCTTCAAAAAGCGCGAGCACTGCGACAACCCTTCCGGATGCGAGCGCACCTCGCGAATATCAGCGATAGTTGCGCCCGGCACGCCAAGCAGACATTGCCGCACGGGAATCCATATTTGCCCCACAATGTAGCAGGCGTGGCGGCGAAGCAGATCATAAACCTCTCCTATCGCGCCGGTACGCGAATTTTCTACGGGCAGAACACCGTATGCGGCGCGTCCGGTTTTTACAGAGTTAAACACATCTTCAAAATACTCGCACGACATACGCTCACGCTCGGGAAAAAGCGTAATAGCGGTATGCTCGCTCCACGCGCCCGCCACGCCTTGGAAAGCGACGGCACCATCACCGACAAGGCGCGGCGCGGGAAAATCCAGGGCGGTATATAATTTCAGTTTTTCCGTTTGACGCTTTTTAGACAGCGCGATAAGAGTTCGGATAAACACAGCGGTTTCCGATTGATGTCCCGGCTCGGCACTCTCCTGAGCGCGGTCGATGATCAGCTGTTCGCGCCCGAGGTCTGTTACGGATATATTGCCGCGTTCTTTAACGTTTGCGATGTCGTCAGACAGTTTTTGGCGTTTGCGGAACAGGTTTAATAAATGCTCGTCAATAGCGTCGATTTCGCGCCGCAGGGTAGTCAATTCTTCGTTTGGTGTCATTGTAAAAATCTCCTTTAATAGTTAGATATTTGTAATTTTATTGCGCAACCGCTTCTCTTACACGGTTCACTCGCGTCATAATGCGCCGGAACACTTGCGGAGTTACCGATTGCGCGCCGTCGCACAACGCCGCTTCCGGATGATTATGAACCTCAATAATCAGACCGTCCGCGCCGCAAGCCGCCGCCGCGAGTGCCATAGGCTCCACAAGGTTCCAGTAACCCGTCGCGTGTGACGGGTCAATGATAACCGGCAGATGAGACCTCTGCTTCAGTACCGGCACCGCTGAGAGGTCAAGGGTATTGCGCGTAGCGGTCTCGAATGTCCGGATCCCGCGCTCGCAAAGCATAATTTCCCTCGCGCCGCCCGCCATAACGTGTTCCGCCGCAAGAAGAAGCTCGTCTAATGTGCTGGACAATCCGCGCTTGAGCAGTACCGGTTTTTTCAGTGCGCCGACCTGACGCAGGAGTGTGAAGTTTTGCATATTCCGCGCCCCGATTTGGATCACGTCAACGTCAGCCTCGAACTCCGAAAGGTGTTCCGCTGACATAATTTCCGTTACGATAGGCAGTCCCGTCTTGTCCCTGGCAAGTTTCAGCAGTTCTAAGCCGTCCAAGCCGAGACCCGTAAACGCGTATGGCGAAGTGCGCGGTTTGAACGCTCCGCCGCGCAGGAATTGCGCTCCGGCCGATTTAACGTCCCGCGCCACGGAAAGTATCTGGTCCTCGCTCTCTACGCTGCACGGACCGGCTATTACAGCGAAATTGCCGCCGCCGACTTTTCTGCCGCAAATGTCGAATACGGAGTCCTCCGGGTGAAATTTTCGTCCGGCAAGTTTATACGCCTCCTTAACGCGTACGATTTTGTCAACCGCCGGATTGCGCAGGAAATCGTCTTCGGATATGCCGGTTAAATCACCGGCTAACCCGAACATATTACTGCCCTCGTTCGCAATCGGCTGAGCCACTAAGCCGCGTGCCTTAATCGATCCGAGCAGCGTTTCAACATCGCCATCCCGCGGGTTGTGCTTCAGAATAATAATCATTTTTTCATCCTCCTATATTGGTTTTGTTAGGTCAAACTGCATTAGGGCAATAGCGCAGACGGCTTCTATTACCGGGATTGCCCGCAGCACTATACAGGGGTCGTGCCGCCCGGCGAAGCTGTGAGTTACCGATGTTTTATCGGCAAGGTTTACCGTTCTTTGCGGAAGCGCGATTGTCGGCGTAGGCTTAATTGCCGCTCGAAAAATCAAGGGTTGACCGGTAGTGATTCCTCCGAGTATGCCGCCGTTGTGGTTAGCAAGAAACTCAACTTCGCCGCTCGCCCCGAACGCCATTCCGTCGCTGACCTCGCTGCCGCGCCGGGCGGCGAATCCGAATCCGTCGCCGAACTCAATTCCCTTTACCGCGGGAACGGCGAACACCAGTGCCGCGATTTGAGATTCAATACTGCCGTAAAGCGGTTCCCCTAACCCCGGCGGAAGTCCCGCGGCTGCACATTCTATAACTCCGCCAACGCTGTCGCCCGCCGCCTTAGCCGCAAGAATGTTCTCGGTCTGAGCCGCTTCATCCGTTTCTCCGGCGATACTGAGCGCCCGCGCCGTGATTTCCGCGCCGAATTTCCCGCGCAGAATCTGTTTCGCGATTGCGCCGGCAAACACTAACGGCGCGGTTAGTCTGCCTGAAAAAATTCCGCCGCCGCGCCGGTCGTTAAAACCGAAATACTTAACGCTTGCCGGGTAATCGCTGTGACCGGGACGCGGAACATCCGCGCTATAGTCGTGTGAGCGCGTGTCGGAATTCCTTGCGTAAGCCGTAAGCGCCGCGCCTGTAGTCCTGCCGTTCAGAAGTCCGGACACCACCGTGAAATTGTCGGTCTCCCGCCGCGCCGTAGCGGTAGGCGAATTGCCCGGCGCGCGCCGAGCGAGGTCGGCGCGTACCGCGTCAAGGTCAATCTCATATCCGGGCGGAAGTCCGTCTATAACGCAACCGATTGCCGCGCCGTGAGATTCGCCGAATACCGTAACTCTATAACGTTCGCCAAAAGTGTTCATTTTTCCGTGCCCTCCCAATCAGACCAAAAATTCGGATAACTCTTTGACACACAGTCCGCTCCGCCGATAAAAACATCGCCATTAGCCTTAACTGACGCAACCGCGCACATCATCGCGATTCGATGGTCTCCTGCCGCGTTAGCCTGACCGCCGCTGAGTTCCGGTTTGCCCCTTATAATAAGAGTGTCCCCGCTGATCTTTATATTCGCGCCGAGAGCGGAAAGCGCCTCGCTTACGGTTTTGAGTCTGTCCGACTCTTTGTGGCGCAATCGGGAACAACCGCTGATAACGCTTTCGCCGTCCGCAACGCAGAGCGCGGCGGCAAGCGGAGGAACAATGTCCGGAATATCGGACGCGTCAAAGCTGACGGCGTTCAGCCGCTCCGCGGTGAGTGTAATTCCGCCGTTCAGCTCGCTTACCGTCGCTCCGGAGCGGCGCAGGATGTCCAAGACAGCGCGGTCGCCCTGTAAGCTGTCAGTGCGCAGTCCGTGTATCGTACATTTCGCGCCGAGCGCACTCGCGCACAGGAAGAAAGCCGCTTGCGACCAGTCCGATTCCGCCGATATTTTCTCCATCGGCGCAATGTACGTCTGCGGATCGGCGGCGTAACCGTTCGCGGTTTCCATTGCGTTAACTCCATATCGCGACATTATGTCTAAAGTAATATCGATGTAAGGCTTGGACTGAACCTCCCCCGCGCTTACGATTTCGCTTGACGCGTCAAGCAGCGGTAGCGCGAACAGCAGCCCCGTAAAATACTGAGACGACTCATCGCCGGGCAGGACGTATTTGCCGGGTCTCAACCGTCCGGAAAGCAGTATGCAATCGGGGCTGAGTTTAATTTCGGCGCCGTTTTCGGTAAGCGCGCCGCTCAATGCGGCTATCGGACGTGAAAGCAACCCGGCGCTGCCGGTAAACTTCGCGTTCACTCCGAGTGCCGCCGCGAGCGGCAAAACAAACCGAAGCGTGGATCCGGATTCTCCGCAGTTAAGCGTAATTTGCGCGCCGCCCCGCGATAGTGCCGTGACGCAAGCGGCAGTAGCGCTTATATCGTCAGAGATTCCCGCATACTCTGTGAAATCGCGCCGTCCGGACAGAAATTCCGCTATGATTATTCTGTGCATAATTGACTTTGACGGCGGCAACCGAATATCACCGGACGGGATTCCGCCAACTTTTCTAAGTTCCATTACAGACCCTCCAAAACCGAATTAAGTTCAGATTCGGTTATTTCGTATATAAGCGGTTCGCCGATTTGCCTTAACATTACAAGGCGAATAATCCCGCGCACATTCTTCTTGTCGCCGCGCATATGCGGCAGCAACTCAGCGGGACTGACGCCGCTGTCTGTGACCAACCCCATTTTCGCGGCGGCGGATAGCATTGAGTCCGACGTGTCCGGCGCGGTAATGCCGAGTTTTACACCTACTCTTAACGCGATTATTATGCCGAATGTGACCGCCTCTCCGTGAGTATACGTTTTGAAATTGTGCATTTTTTCCAACGCGTGACCGAAGCTGTGACCGAAGTTCAGGAAACGCCGCTTCCCGACATCCAACTCGTCCTCTTCAACCACTCTCGCCTTATAGGCGACGCAATCGGAAATGACACTTTCAAACGCATCGGAGAGCATTGAGGTTTGTGTGAGCGGAAAAGCGTCAAGAGATGCATTGGGAAACGCCCCGAGACCATAGTATTTGAGTATTTCGCCCAGACCCGCTTTGATTTCGCGCTCCGGAAGTGTATCGAGGAAACGAAGTTCCGCAATGACCGCGCTCGGTTGATGGAACGCTCCGAATAGGTTTTTGCCCTCCGGCAGATCGACACCCGTTTTGCCGCCGACAGCGCTGTCAGTCATCGCGATAAGCGTGGTAGGCAGTTGGACACAACGGATTCCACGCATGTAGCACGACGCGGCAAACCCCGTGATGTCGCCGACTACTCCGCCGCCGAGCGCGATAACCGTACTCTCGCGAGTAAGTCCGTACCGCGCGAAAGCGCGGCAAAGCTCGACAACAGTTTCCGGAGTTTTGTGCGTTTCTCCGGGGGCGAGTGTTACTTCGTACACGGGCAGAGCGGGAAGAACGCCGCGAACTTGCGGAATGAACCGCGCGGTGTTTGTGTCCGCGACAACGCAAACCGCGTCCGCGCTGAGAATCGCGGGAGCTTCCGCAAGCGCGTAAAGCGCTCCAATACCGAATTTAATAGTATGTTCATTATTCCTAACCGCGATGCGAACAGTTTTCATATGACCTTTACCTCATTTTTACAAAATAAATGGCGGGAACCCATTCGGGATTCCCGCGTGACAACATCTATCAAACTCAAATCCCATTCCCTATTTTATCGCAAACCCCAAAAAGCTGCCGAAAAAGCAGCCGTCAATAAAGTGAATAAAGTTGATAAAATAGTTGCGATTAGCTGGGTGCATTATAAACCTCGTCAATTTGTGATATTTGCATTATACATCCGGAAACTTAGTTTGTCAATAGAAATTTTTGATTTTTTTCGGCTCGTTAAGTGACAGGTTAAAGTCCGGTATAGGCGCGAGAGAATAGGCGCAAGTCCGGCAGAAGCTTGCCAAAGAAAAGTCAGTATTGTTCCCCCAAAATAATCAGGCGTATTCCGAACCGCTAATTTGCGACGCGTGGATCCTCAGCGGGAATAATAATCAGCCGACTTATATCAAATACGCGTCAAGCTCAGTACCCACTTCAAGCGGCGGAGAGTTTTCGGGTACGATCGCGAGCGCGTTAGCGCCATCAAAACTGCTGACCGAACCTTTTCCGCGTTCCGAACACGTAAACATCACTCTGCCGCTTGAAATATCAATTGACCCAACAAGCAATCTGGCAACGGGACTCGCCTTGCCGTAAGCCTCGGCAAGTATAACTTTGCACCGAGTGTTCCGCCAATCTGCTTGTCCGCACAACTTGCGAATACCCGGCTGAACGACCGCGAAGAACGCGGTCATTGCCGACGCGGGGTTACCTGACAAGCATAGGCATAGAACGTTGACGCCTTTCCGTTCTAACTCTAAATACGCAAATGTGCCGCCGGGACGGCAATCAAGGTTGCGTATTTTCAGTATGGCACCGCAGTTTTCAAATGACGCAAGAGTGAAATCGCGATCACTTTTCCCCATACCTCCGGTGCTGATGAGCATATCTGCGCTTGCGGAATCTATCAGTTTTTCAATTGCGCCGCGTTCATCACTTGCCGTACCTAAAAATATCGGAACCGCGCCGATGCGCTTAACCGCAGACTCCAATGCGGCTCTGTTGGTGTCTCGAATCGCTCCCGAGCCCGAGCTTATCAGTTCATTTCCGGTAGATATTATACCAATCCGCGCCTTCTTATACACCTCTATACGTTCAATACCCTGAGCCGCTAAGTTCCCGGCAATCGCAGGCGTAACAAACCCGCCGCGCCGCGCGATTAGACTTCCGGCGCGTATGTCCTCGCCTCTCGGCACGAGATTGCCCCGCGGCGTTGCTTTGTGTATTGTTACGCTCGCCGCGGTGAAATCCGTGTCCTCGAATTTAACTACTGTATCCGCGCCGAACGGAATCGGCGCGCCGGTAAGAATCTTTACCGCCGTACCGCTCACGACTGATGAGTTCGGCACACTTCCGGCGGCAACCTCCTCAATTACCCTAAGCGTTACCGGAGCGTTTGCGGTATCGGCGGAAATCAGAGCGTAACCATCGTATGGCGAACGATCAAACGGAGGAACATCCGCCGTTGCTTTTATATCTGCGGCAACCACCCGTCCGTGAGCCTCGCCCGTCGGCAGCGTCTCTGTGCCAACGCTCTTGCTTGCCTCGGCGAGCAACTCTAACGCACGCTCAACGCCTATGTTCATCAGCGGGAAATATTGTTTTGCTAAACTCATCTTGCGTCAGTTTCTCCTCTTTATACGCATATTTTATACGAGTATTGTATCAAAACAACTCGGCGTTGTCAATAGTCAAAAAGGCTGAATTTCGGTTCCCCGAAGAGGCGCCTTTTGTTACATTTTACTTTGCGTTTACAGTCTTTTCAAAATCACGCGGTGATTATTTTACGCGAAGTCTCGTACATTGCCTCTTGGAACGCGGATGTCACCATTTCCGCACCGTAATAGCTAATCGTAGCGAGTTTTCCGGGCTGAGTATAATACTTCGCGAACTCCGCGCCGTACTCACGTTGTTTCTCCTCCGGTGTGGTCATCGGGTCATACCGCTCCGGAATTACCGCAATGGCGATTTTGTCTCCGACCTCGTCAAACAAGCGTTTCGTGTCGTTCATAGCTTGAGGCACCCAACCGTCAAAACCGCCGTCAATGAAGCATTTAACCCGATCTTCAACGTGACCGCAACTATGAAGGGTTGCAACTTTGCCTTTGCTGTGTATATGGTCGGTAATTAACCGCATATTCGGTACAAAGAACTCGTATGCGATTTGTTCCGAGAAGAACGGCGCTCTCTGCGCTCCCCAGTCGTCGTGGATATCAAACCCATCAAGTGCCGGAAAATACTCGCAGTATTTGTCAACCACCTTACAGGCAAACTCCGCGCTCTCGCGCAGAAATTTCTTTACTGCGAACTCTTGGTCTTCGTCTAACAGAGCCATAGCCGCCGGAGCGAAATCCATAAAGCTAATCAGCCGCTCAAACCCGAATCCGTTAACAAGCGTAAAAACGGTAAATAAGCGCGGGTCAAGTTTTGCTTTTGCGGCGTCACCATCCCAATCCCAGTCGTCAATGTCAGGGAATTTAACCTTATCCGCAAGCTCGTTAGCATCGGATACAAGCGGTTCGCCCGGTCGGGCGATTGAACCGCCGGCGGACGCTATGTATTCCCATTCTATTCCGAACTCGTCAGTTGTGCCGTTTGGACCTCCGCGCCCGAGCTTATCATCGTACATCGAGTCAATCAGCATTGCGCTCTCCGACGGAGCGGGCAGCCACCACGGTTCTTTCTCCCAGTAAAACGCGTTGAAGTTTTCGCGCGGAGTAAGCGGCGTATTGAAAATCGGCAGTCCGGGACGCCCCATAAATCCGGGAATTGTGTCAATAGCTTTTAGCTCCTGCTTCGAGAAAGGTATTGGGCGATTCATACAAAAAATCTCCTTTTAGCTTTTATTTGTTTGTATTCTATCACAATCACTTGCGATTGTCAACACCTAATTTAAATTTGTCGTTTTCAACGCCTCAAACCCCGCCTCGACAATCGCGCCGTACCGCCGTCGGATCTTTACGGATCGGCGAGGTCGAATCCGACCGCTCCGAAAATATTTTTGCGCGCTGAAAAAAAGTGTTGACAATCTGCTTCAAGTGTGTTAGAGTGTATCCGAACTGGAGTTGAAGGCGATTTGAATTAGTATACGCTAATTCACGGATTGAATTCACCTATGGTGAATTCAAAAATGTTTCGAGACGCTGCACTTCGCGAATTATCACAAACTAATCCACGAAAGGAATTTCCTATGCCATCTCTGCCGCGAAAACTTGTCAAACGCGCCGCTATGCTGCTCATCGTGCTGACCGGAGTTTCACTCCTGTCTTTCGCGCTATCGGCGATTTCCCCGATTGACGCCGCCGAGGCTTTCGCGAGGCGCTCGCTCATCAGCGTATCGCCGGAGCAAATCGACCTGCTGCGCGTCGAGATGGGGCTGGATAAACCGATTTACATACAGTACCTGAAGTGGTTGGGCGGATTGCTTCGCGGCGATTTCGGCGTTTCGCTCATAACGCGAGCGCCTATTGCCGACGATATTTTCGCGCGTATCTCGCTGACGCTGAAACTTTCGGGTCTGTCGCTGCTGATCGTCGCGGTTACGTCAGTATCGGGCGCGGTGATATGCGCGGCGCGTAAAAACAGCCCATTCGACCACGCTATACGCGGAATAACAGTATTCGGGCTGTCCGTGCCGAATTTCTGGCTCGGGTTCGTTCTCCTGCTGATATTCGCCGTTAAGCTGCCTATATTCAATGTAATTGAGAGCGGAAGCAGTCTGAAAGCGCTGATTCTGCCTGCTGTTGCGCTTGCCATCCCGTCAGGATCATCTATGACGCGCATATTCCGCGCAACAATTTTATCGGAGATGAACAAAGATTATGTAATCTACGCCCGCGCAAGAGGGCTGTCCGCACACAGAACGCTTTGGATGCACATACTGAAAAACTCATTCCCGTCGATTCTCACTATGCTGTGCCAAAACTTCGGCTATATGATTTCAAGCTGTGCCGTTTTGGAGAAAATTTTCTCACTCAAAGGATTAGGGGGCTACCTTGCCGATGCTATCATAGGCCGTGATTTAGCGGCGGTGAACGCCTGCGTATTTATCGTAGCCCTGATTTTCGTTGCTGTGAATACCCTTTCCGATATTGTTAACGCCCGTATCGCGCCGCGTATGGCGGGAGGAGTCCCGAATGTTTAGAAAAACGCTGAAAAATCCACAGGCCGCCGCAGGGCTTACGCTCATCGCCATCTTCGTTTTTGCGGCGCTGTTCGCTCCTTCGCTTGCGCCTAACGATCCGGGCGAAATCAATGCGGCCGCAAAATATCTGCCGCCGGATGGAACCTTTCCGCTCGGAACGGATCAACTCGGACGCTGCGTATTCTCCCGACTTTTATACGGCGCAAGGAATTCCGCCGCGATAGCCTTCCCGACATTATTGATTATCGGGTTGTGCGGGACGATACTCGGTTCGGCAGCGGCTTATGCGGGTGGTGTCCTTGAACGCGTATTTATCGTGATTTGCGATATTTTTATGGCATTTCCCTCGCTTGTAATCGCGATTTCACTGGTGGGCGCGCTCGGCTATGGGATGGCAAACATCGCGGCGGCGGTTTTCTTCTCATCGTGGGTGTGGTTTGCGAAGGTAGTACGTACTTGGGCCGCGATAGAAATCGGCAAGGACTACGTAACGGCGGCGAAAATCGCGGGCTGCTCCGGCGCGGCGGCTCTTTTCCGCCACATAATTCCAAACATCTTGCCGCGCTGTTTAGTGTATCTCTCTACGGGCGTCGCGTCTATCATTCTTATGGTATCGAGTTTCTCATACCTCGGACTGGGGTTCTCGGCGGGTACGCCGGAATGGGGCGCGATGCTGAACGAAGCGCAATCGAATTTTTACGCGCATCCGGAACTGCTAATGTACCCGGGGGTCTGTATCCTTGCCGCCGTTATGGGCTTCAACCTATTCGGCGAGGCGCTGCGCGATGTCGTAACGCCGGAAGGCGCGGGACAATGAGCGCCGCCCTTCACGCGGAAAACCTAACGGTTAAGCTCCGTGAAACGAACGCCGGCATTGTAAGCGGCGTTAGCTTCTCACTCTGCGCGGGCGGCGCGCTCGCGTTGGTCGGCGACTCCGGAAGCGGTAAAACTATGTGTGTCAACGCGATTTTAGGGTTGCTGAATAAGCGGATTTTCAACACTTCGGGAATCGCCCGGTTCGCCGGCGAAAATCTGCTTACTATGCCGGAACACGCGTTGCGACGTATACGCGGCGACAAAATCGCACTGATTCCGCAAAATCCGATGACCGCCTTTGACCCGGGCTTCAAAATCGGTACGCAAATCACAGAAACGATCAGGGCGCACAGACGCCTTACACGCCGCGCCGCCCGGACACTTTCGTCCGACGCCCTTGACGCGCTCGGGCTGCCCGATAGCCTTACGCGCTCATATCCGCACACGCTTTCCGGCGGAATGTTACAGCGTGCCGCAATCGCACTCGCGCTGATTATGGAGCCTGAAATCGTCATTGCGGACGAAGCGACCACCGCGCTGGACGTCGTTAACCGCCGGATCGTCCTGGATGAGCTTATCAAGCTGAAATCACGCGGGAGCGCCTTACTGCTGATTACGCATAATCCCCGCGAGGCGGAATACTGCTCTTGCGAAACGATTTACATCGGAGAACGGAAAAATGAGGATTGAGCTTCGCGAAATATCCAAAGGTTACGCCTCAATCAAGGGGTTGAATTTGATTTTTGAGGGCAATTGCGCCGCCGCGCTGGTGGGTGAAAGCGGAAGCGGAAAAAGTACGCTGGCGCGTATGATGACCTTTCTCGAGCGCCCTGACAGCGGCGAAATACTCTTCGACGGCGTGAATATAACCCGGCTGCGCGGGAAGCGGCGCCGCCTATTACGCGCTGATTTACAACTCGTTCCGCAAAATGCCGCCGCGTCGTTGGATCCGCGCCTAAGCGTCGGGAAATCCATAGCGGAACCGCTGCGGAACCTCACAAATCTCAGCGGAGAGGAAATCAGGCGGCGCGTCGAAACCGTTTGCGAACAAACCGCATTCCCCGCGGAGCTTCTTCCAAGGCTCCCTCACGAACTATCCGGCGGTCAGCTGAAACGCGTTTGCTTCGCGCGCGCCTTAGCGCCCCAACCCGGATTCGTCATATTCGACGAAACGACCGGCGGTCTTGATCCCCATCTGCGCGAACGAGCGCTCGATCTGATTATTCGCCTCAAAAAAGACGCTATGCGTTCGTTCCTCTTCATTACTCACGATATGGACGCCGCGCTGCGCGTCGCCGACAGAATCCTCATTATGCGCGGCGGCTCAATTCTCGACGACGCTCACGCGGATAACGGACGCGTAAATTTCCTTAGCGGCTACGCGAAGCTGCTTATTGAATCAGATATATAAACGGCTTTTGCCGCGTATATAAAAAATTTTTTTGGAGGAAAACCAATGAAACGTAGATTTTTAAGCATCACCCTTGGCACTCTTATGCTGCTGTCGTTACTGACGGCGTGCAAAAACTCCGGCGACGACGCGCCGACGGACGAACCCGGCACTTCCGTCACGGAACTCACATTCAGCGAAAGCTGGGACTTCTCGAGCGGGTTCTATCCCGTGCTTACTCCGGAAAACAGCACCAATACCGGTCCGATGTCTTACGCAAGCAATTTCTATGAAACGCTCGTGAATTACGAAAACGGAAACTTCGTTCCCGGTTTGGCTGAATCGTGGGAGGTTTCAGACGACGGCACCGTTTACACCTTTAAACTGTTGGAAGGCGTAAAGTTTTCCGACGGAGAAGATTTCAACGCCGCCGCGCTGAAAAAGTCTATGGACGTCGTTCCGCAAAACTTAGGGGTTTATAACGGAAGCTACGGCGTCCTCTCCACGCTGATCTCGGAAATCGTCATTGTTGACGATTACACAGTCGAGCTGCGAATCACTCAGCCATATTACGGCGTCTTGAAGGATTTAGCGGTGATCAACCCTATGGGCATCGTTTCGCCCGCAATGCTTGAAGCGGACGGCAGCCCCGGCGAGGCGTTCAAAACCGGAACATACGGTACCGGTCCGTATATGTACGCCGGCGACGGCGACGGAACCACATATGCCTTCGTCCGCAATCCGTACTATTCAAGGGAACAGCCCGACCTTGACAAATTTTACGTCAAGGTTATCCCTGACAACAGCGCGAAGCTGCTCGCCCTTAAATCCGGCGAAATCGACGCTATCGTCAACTCCGACAGCCTTTCATACGACGGCTATTTCGAGATGCAGTCCGCGTCCGGATTTGAAGCCGCGCTTTCGCCGCAGGAATCGAACACGCGCTTTCTCGTCTTCAATCTTAATCACACGCCATTCGACGACATTAGCGTTCGCGCCGCGCTCGCCCGCGCTATCGACAAATCCGCTATATGCGATGGGCTGCTATCAGGCTTAGAGGATCCCGCCGATTCACTTTTCCCGAAATCGTACCCCTACTGCGACATTGACGTAAACGTCCCGACATATGACCCGGACGAGGCCAAAACCATACTCGAAAACGCGGGTTGGACGGACACGGACGACGATGGTATCCGCGAAAAGGACGGCGTTCGACTCTCAGGCTCTATGATCTACATGACCGGAAGCGATACCATTGTCAGCGACCTTGCCCTGACCATAGCGGCGCAGGCTAAGGAAATCGGAGCGGAACTTATCCCCGAGGGCTACGATATGATGGGCCTCTACGGCGCGATGTACGGCGATTTCGCAGTTGGGCTTTATCACGCTTATACTCTGCAGTATGACCCATATACCCTTATGACGAATATGAATTCAGAGCTGGGCGCAGACCCCTTCGCGTGCCAAGCTACGGCGGGTATTGACGAGGGCAACGCTATCATCAAACGTCTCAACTCGACACCGGACGAGACCGAAGTTCAGGACATTTACACACAGATTCTCAACAACATAACCGACAACTCAATTTTCATACCCATTTCATATATAAGGGAAATCGCGGTGTGGAACTCCGATAAAATCGCGGAATTCAGCTTCGCCGGATACCCGACCGCAACAAACGTCGCACGGATTACCACGCGCTGATCCGCCGAATCGCGCCGCCGCGCGGGCGGACATTGACCGCCCGCGCACAGAAAGGATTGATTATGAAAGAATATATGCGTGTATTGTCATATGCGGGCGAAGACAAGCGCCTTATGCCGGTGGCGATGACGCTGCTGACATTTTCGGTATTGTTCTCGGTCGCGCCGTTTTTTATTGTCGGTGTCGCGTTGAACGCGTTTTTGGACGCCTCTGTTCCGTCTATGGGGTGGATTGCGGCTGTGGCGGCGGCAATATTGGTTTGTCTTGTCCTGAAAAATATTTTCAACGGCTTAGGGCTGGATCTTTCCCATAAGCTAGCCTATAAAACGCTCGCGGGTATGCGACGGCGCGCGGCGGCGAAGCTGATGAAGATGTCTATGGGCGACGTTCAGGCTTTCGGCGCGGGAAGCGCGAAAAAGGTTTTCGTTGAGAACATTGAGGAAATGGAGTTGATTCTCGCTCACTCCATCCCGGAGGGTTTCGCGAATATTATAGCCTTCCTCGCGATTATTCTCACAATGTTTTGCGTGGATTGGAGAATGGCGCTCGCCGGTGTTGTTATGGTGGTCGTCGGGATGATTCCGTTCGCGGCTATGATGGTTGATGGTATGAAGCGTATGAACGCCTATTACGGCGCAAGTGAAACGATGACGCGCACTATTATCGAATACATCTCCGGTATGGAGGTCGTCAAAGTGTTCGGACAGCAAAGCCGCTCGTTCAAAAAATACAGCGAATCCGTTTACGCCTACCGCGACAACACGCTGGATTGGTACAGGGCGGCGTTCACGTGGATGACCACCTACGCCATATTGCTGCCCGCCGCGCTGCTCACTATGCTTCCGCTGGGTGTAATGCTCTATACGGGCGGAACACTATCGCTGCCGGCGCTTGTGATATCGCTGCTTCTGGGAATCAGCGTCGGATTGCCCGCGGTACGAATCGTGTCCTTTTTCCCGCAATTTCCGCAGCTTAAATATAAGTCGCAAAAAATCGAAAGTATGTTTGCCATTCCCGATATGGAGGATGGCAGCGTCACCGAGACCGACGGACACAGCGTCAGCTTCGAGAACGTAACCTTCTCCTACGGCGGCACAGACGTGATACGCGGCTTGTCGCTTGTGATGCCGGAAAACTCCATTACCGCGCTCGTCGGCGAATCCGGCGCCGGTAAAAGCACGTTGGCGAAGCTGATTATGCGCTTCTGGGACGTTCAGGAAGGCGCGGTTAAGATCGGCGGCGTCGATTTGCGCGATCTGACGGCGGATACGCTTATGGGCAAAATCAGCTATGTTTCACAGGACAATTTTTTGTTCAATGCCTCAATCGCCGAAAACATACGCCACGGCAAGCCCGGCGCGTCGAACGCGGAAATCATTGAAATTGCAAAAGCCGCGCAATGCCACGAATTTATCTCAGAAATGCCTGACGCTTACGATACCATCGTCGGCGCGTCCGGCGACAAGCTGTCGGGCGGACAAAAACAGCGTATTTGTATTGCTCGCGCAATGCTCAAGAACGCGCCGATTGTTATCCTCGACGAAGCTATGAGTTTCGCCGACCCCGAAAACGAAGATCGAATTCAAGAGGCTCTCTCGAAACTGATCATCGGGAAAACGGTCATTATCATCGCGCACAGGCTTTCAACCATCACCGATGCGGATAATATCGTGCTAATTTCAGGCGGCGAAATCGCCGCGCAAGGCAGACACGCGGAGCTGCTCGAAAATTCATCGCTGTACGGGAAGCTCTGGAACGCGCATATTGAATCAATGGATTGGGATATAGGAGGCGGCAAAAATGCTTAAATTTATTGCGCGCTTGATGCGTTTTTCAGGTAAAGACGCGTGGAAGCTGAAACTTGCGGCCGTGATTAGTTTTATTGAAGGGATTTTGCAAAACGTACCGATATTCGCCGCGTTGCTCGTCATTATCAGAATCACAGACCGAACGCTCGTCAGCGGCGACGCGCTATACGTATTTGCCGTGCTTCTTGCGTCGATTGTGCTGCGTTGGATTCTGCGGCGAATCTTTGTGGGGCTTGAAAGCGATACGGCGGTCTACGTCGCCTCGCGGGAGCGGGTTCGGATCGGCGATTTATTCAAGCGATTCCCTATGAGTTACTTTACGGACGGTAATATCGGGAACGTGACAAGCGTCATCACCGGCGACCTATCTTTCGCCGAGGACTACGGTATGACGAAGCTGGACGAAGTGATTTCAGGGCTGATTTCGCTCGTGATCGGCTGCTTAGTACTGCTCTGGGCTGATTGGCGTTTGGCTCTTGCCGCTCTTGTTACTTGTACCGCGGCAATGCTCGTATTTCGGATAATGGAACGGCTCGCGAAAGAAAAATCCAAAATACGGCAAGAGCAGGCGGCTAAGCTGACCGGCGCG
This sequence comes from Oscillospiraceae bacterium, assembly GCA_031278415.1. GTDB lineage: Bacteria > Bacillota > Clostridia > Oscillospirales > Oscillospiraceae > JAISJH01. The sequence continues at coordinate 17,166 of JAITKN010000109.1, read as the reverse complement.
GCGCTAGAGTACGCGGAAGGCATTTCCGTAATCAAGGCGTTGCGTATGACCGGCAGTTCCGCTAAGCGTATGGACAGCACCATAGACGAAACCTGCCGGCAAGCGATCGGATTTGAGCGAAGTCTGCTCTGGCCGGTTGTAAATTACGTCAATTGTTACTCGATTGCGATTGCCGCGGTCATCTTCATTGCGTTCACGCTTTGCTTCGGCGGCGAATTGACGCTGCCAACCGCGTTTATGACTGTGCTGTTTGTCTTTCAGGTATTCCGCCCCGCTATGGCGCTGGCGACATCGGCAACTATGATGCGCGTTATGGAAGCGGGTCTGGACCGTTACGAAAAGCTGAAAGAAGTACCCATCATAGACGCTGACGGGAAAGACGCGGATTTACACTCTTTCGATATAGAGTTCAACAGCGTAACATTCAGCTATGACGAAAAAGAAACACTCAAAAACATCACTTTTACCGCAAAGGAGCGTAGTATGACCGCGCTTGTCGGCGCGTCCGGCTCGGGCAAAACAACGATAGCGAACCTTATCGCGCGTTTCTGGGACGCGCAAAAGGGCAGTATCCGAATCGGCGGGCAGGATATTCGCGGGATGACCTGCGACAGTCTTTTGCGCTGCGTCAGTATGGTTTTTCAGCGCGTCTATCTTTTCAACGACACGATTGGAAATAATATCAAATTCGGTCGGCCTGACGCCACTGACGAGGAGATCATAGACGCCGCGAAAAAAGCCCGCTGCCACGATTTCATTACCGCGCTGCCGAATGGCTACGACACTCGCGTCGGCGACGGCGGCTCTACACTCTCGGGCGGCGAAAAACAGCGCGTTTCCATAGCTCGCGCAATCCTTAAAAACGCACCGATCGTACTCCTTGACGAGGCGACCGCCGGCGTTGACCCGGACAACGAAAAATTCATCCAAGAGGCAATTGACGAACTGGTTCGCGATAAAACCCTCATAATCATCGCGCATAGGCTCTCTACCATTAAAAACGCCGATTTGATTCTTGTCCTGCAAAACGGCGAAATCGTCGAGCGCGGCGTTCACAGCGAACTTATCAAGCTGAACGGACAGTACACAAATCTCTGGAATCGTCGCAGCAACGCGAAGAGTTGGCGCATCACGAGGTAAGCGCGCAAGTAATCGCTGATTTGCGCGGGAACGCGCAATCTCGATCTTGCGGCGTCTTTCAAAAAAGTTAGGATAAACACAGAGTAATACGAGAAAGCAAACGAACCCCGCTTGGACTCAACTGCTGATTTTTTGAAAATTATTTCAGCGCGGTATAAATAGTTTATCAATTGGTAATACTTCCTGTATAACATCAATTAGGAGGTATGAGATGAACGGCGATAAAAAACGGGGCATCGCGGAGCACTTCGTGAAATTTGTGGAGGGTAGGGGCTTCTACATAGTCCTGCTCCTCTGTGTAGCGGTTGTAGGCGTTGCCGCGTGGACGCTGAATATATCAACCCGCAAAACAGGACAGGACTTAGAAGCAGCCTTAGAAAACACTTTGAACGATCTTCCGACTATAACCATGCCGGAACAAATTCCGGTGACCGAACCTGACTTATACGTCCCGGAGGAACCCACAATCGCGGCACCCATTCCGGCTCCGGCAGCGGCAACTCCCGCGCCGACACCTCAGCCCGTTCCGGAGCAGTCGGCGGAACCGGAGAAGAAGACGTCCGCAATTCCGGCATCATTTATCCGACCGGTGAACGGTTCGATTGAGCGTCCGCACTCCGTGGAATCTCTGACCTATGACCGCACAATGCGCGACTGGCGAACGCACAGGGGCATTGATATCGCCGCTCCGTTGGGCGAAAAGGTTCGCTGCGTCGCCGCCGGAGTCGTCGAAAGCGTTATAATTGAGCCTTTATACGGAGTAAGCGTTACGGTCCTGCACGACGGCGGCTTAAGAAGCGTGTATCGCAATCTCGCCGAGGAACCGCCGGTGGGCGACGGGCAAGAACTCGCGCTTGGCGATGTTGTCGGCGCGATCGGACAAACCGCCTCAGCTGAAATAGGCGATGTTACCCATCTGCACTTTGAGATGACGCTTAACAACGAACAGGTAAACCCCGCGGACTACCTGCCGCAAAGGTAGAAATTTCGCAAATTGAAAAGCAGAGGACGGCTCCAAAGCCGCCCTCTGCTCGGTAATTGGCTGAACTCAGATATGCAAAGCCGCCTGGAACGCGCCGTTGACGGCAAAACTGATGTTACCGCCGACCTGCTTTGCGTCGCCGACTACGAAAACTTCCGTTTCCGGAGCGCAATGCCGCAGACTTTCAGCTGCTGCGGCGCGCGGCTTTACACCCATCGCCAGAAGTACGCTGTCAGCCTCAATCGCGCTGTCCTTGCCGTCTTTGGTAACAATTATTCCGGTATCGGTAACTTCTTTAAGCGCAGTACCCCACTGTACCTGAATACCCATATCGGAGAGAATCCCGGCAAGGCTCTGGCGCTTGTAGTAGTTCGGCGGAACATTGTCGTCGTAGTGCATACTGCTTGGAGCGCCCATTACGCCGAAGAAACCGCCGGCGCGGTCTAATACGTCGATTATATCGACCTTTTTGCCCTGCCCGGCAAAGTCAATAGCGGCTTCCATACCTACATCGCCGGCACCGACTATAACAACTTTCTCGCCTACCTTATCAATGTACCGCGTTTCGGCATCAGCTGCCCACATTACGTTCGGCTTAGCGATACCCGGAATACTTTTAGGTATTATAGGCTCGCTGCCGACCGCGATAATTACAGCGTCATAGCCTTCAGGCTCCAGGATGCCCGGGGTGGCTTCCGTATTCATAAACAAGCGAACCTTGCCCGATTTTACAAGTTTTTGCGCCTGAAGCTGAAGCCATTTGAGGTAATCTTTCATATCCACTTTCAGAGGCGCCGCCGCCGCGGGGATAATCTGTCCGCCGAGTACGTCGGTCTTTTCGTACAGCGTTACATCGTGACCGCGCTCAACAAGGCACGATACCGCGGTAAGTCCCGCGACTCCGCCGCCGACTACGGCGACTTTCTTCTTCGTTTTGGCAAACGGAAGTTCCGTGTCCTTAAGCAGACGAGTCAGACCGGAAAGCGGATTGACCGCGCAGTTCATCTCCTTAGGACCATTCGGACCCTGACCGCCGAGCCTCATTGCGCAAGCGTTACAGCGCAGACACGGGCGAATGTCTTCCGCGCGGTTTTGAGCCGCCTTGCGCGGCATCTCCGGATCCGCCATAAGCGGACGGCACATGGCAATGAAGTCGCAGTATCCCTTGCTGATCAGATCTTCCGCAATGTCCGGATGCGTAATAGAGCCGACAGCGGTAAGGCGGATATCGCCGTGGAACGCGTCCTTGATCTTCTCAGCCCAGTGCGCGTTAAAGCCGCGGTTCATCGTGTAGCCCTGCAGCCAGTAGCTCATAAATGCCATCATACCCTCGCTGTGCAGACCGGCGGAAACGTTGAACATATCTACGCCGTGTTCCTTGAGTATCTTCATCAGCTGAATGGTCTCGTCAATGTGCATACCATCGCCGATAACCTCGTCAGCGGAAATGCGGTAGTCAATGACGAAATCTTTACCGCAGAGCTCGCGGGTTTTCTCGACGACCTCAATCGCGAAACGGGCGCGATTCTCCAGCGAACCGCCGTACTTGTCCGTGCGCTTGTTGTAGTGCGGACTGGTAAACTGAGCGAGCAGATTGCCGTGACCGCCGTGCAGCAGCGCGATGTCCATTCCGGCGCGTTTCATATTGTAGCACGCGGTAGCGTACTTCATAACGGTTTCGTCGATTTTTGCCTGATCCATCTCGATAGGAATACGAACTTCACGACCCTCCATAGCGGCGCGCATTTTCTCGGAGTCGCCGGGAATCGCGCTGGAACTGAACGGCAGATGTCCGACGGCCTCAAACGTCGTGTCTTTGCCGTTGTGGTTCACTTCCAGAGACGCGTGACAGTCGTACTCTTTCGCCATCTCGGAGTACCAAGACAGCGGCAACGCGCAGTGCGGATTAGCGAGGTCGAGCTGACACTCCTCGTCCTTACACTCCGTGATGTCGATCGAACTGTTGCCAACGTACAGAACCGCCGCGCCTCCGCGCGCGAACAGACGGAACCAGTCAACGAACTGGCTTGTGACCAATCCGTCCGGACTGGCAAGATTCGGCGACGGGGGCGCGAGTATGATACGGTTCTTGAAGTCAATCCCATTGATTTTGATTGGCGAGAATAGGTTTGTGTACTTAGAAGCCATAGCGTATGTACTCCCTTTATTAAATTTATTTTTCCCCATTGTATCACAGAAAGCTAAAATGTCAAGCTCTTTTTTCTTTTGGGCAGCCCGATTTGGTTTTGTAACTTTTGATTGACAAAAGTTACAAAACTAAATCGGGCTGCCGATACACAACATCGCGTTGCATTTGCCACTCAATGAAGTCAAGTATCTGCGGTACAATCTCCGCACCGTGTACGCTTACCAGTTCGCCGTACTTTTGGAAGTGTGCGCCCCAAAACGGCGCGGCAATGTTGTAGAATTTCCCAAACGCAAAGCGTTCAGCATCGCCGAACTTATACATTCGCGCAACATAGCCAAAGTTGCGGCGTATGCGTTCGTCAACTTGCGTTGTATCGCAGGTTTTGATAGCCGTTACTATCTCATCGTCAGTCATGTAGTAAAAGCCCTCGTACATCGCGTAGCTGATGACCGCGTCAGTCCCCGAGAGGTTGAAATCCATCAATCCGACAAACGCGCCGTTGTCAAACAGCAGATTCGACTTGTTCATATCAGCCTGAAACGAGGCTTTCGGCAGCGAGCGGTACACAGGCTCAAACTCTGCACGGAGTCTCTCATAATCACTGAGAATTGTAGTTGCGCGGTCTGCGTAAATGGGCGAGACTTCACAGATTTTGCGGATTGTATTCAGTGCGTTGTCGTAGAGTTCCGGGTATTCATCGCTATCGTCAAACTTGTCGTACATGGCGTACGGGCTTGACCACGGAAGTGGCGGAGTCAGCGGATTCGCCGCAACTTTGCCGAGTGTAGTCAACCGCGCTTCTGCCGAAACATCGTAGTCAAAACTCATATCTGTCTCAAATTTAGCCAACTCTTCCGCATAGATGACATAATCACCGACAACCGCGCTGTATTCGCCGTGAATGTTACGCACAAAATTTGGAGCGTAGATTCCGAGCGAATTGTAATGCTCTGTAAGTTCCGCCCATCCCGCAACGCGCTCCGGCGTGGTGAAGCCGTTTCGGGCAGCTTTGACCACAATTTTGCCGCCATCGGCGAAGTCCGCGAACATCGTATAACGATTGTCGCTTGGACCGCCGGTGTTGTCTGAAACCTCATAAGCGTCACAATTGCCGTACAGTTTCAACGCTTCCGCAATGTCAAACCCCAATCCGCCGAGATGGAACACCATCATATGCGAGGTATCGCTATCGGCATTTGCCTTTCGCATAAACCCAACGCGCTTATAGAACATCTCCGCGTTGACGTTCGGAATGCCAACCTTAAGAAACATCTGTGCCAATCCGAGCTTGCGAAAATATTTCGCCGAATACTCCACAAGCTGTTTGCCATAGCCTTTGCCGCGTTCCTCCGGCGCAATATAATAGAAGTGAACCCAACCATATTTTTCGCCGTACTCTCGCACTTCAAGTTGGCAAATACCCACAGGTTTACCGTCAAGCAGAGCAATCACACTCAAATGCGGGTCAGTCTTCGCATACTTCAGAGAACGCGCATACTCGCCCTCAAGTTGTGTGTCTGAAAGCACGGTGCCGTACGTCAGCCGCGAAGTCTCGCGATGCGCCGCATCGAAGAACTCGCGGTAGTCCTCGGGGATGAGCGGAATGAACTGCATGGCAGTCACCTCCTACAAAAATCTATATGACTATTCAATCAGAGCATGATAAGGTTTAGGCTGCGCCAACACACAAGCATTGGCGAGAAGGGAAAGGATATCATGAGCAAGGAAACGTCGGTTCAAGCGACAACAGAACTCATTCAGATAATACTGCAGAGGTGTTTTGCACCCAAGCCGTGAAATGTCCCCTGCACAAAAGCTTTCGCGTTGGAGATGATAATATGCGTCCAATGAAGATGCTCGGGAACTAATCCCGACCCTCAAAATTGATGATTTCGCAGATAAGATTTGCGCGTAGGGCGTGGCGTTTCCGGCGGTTACGGTATTTATTCACCATAATTTTGAATACTCCGAATTTCGCGTTGACGTTCTCAATCAAGATGCGGTCACGAAAAATCCTGCCGTTTTCCGCCTTCCCGCCTGCCGGACGGGCAGGTTTTTCTGCCGTAAGATCACCGCCTTTCAGTTTCTTTCATATCAACGAGAATCACTTCTATTATCGGAGTCCTCCAACAACGCTTTTTGCCCGTGATACAAAAATTGACCCTGATTCGGATTTTTATCCGAAATTTTCAACAGACCCTTCTGAGTTTTTTCATAATGGTTCATCTTTTCACCCCACTACTATCGTAACACAAATTTCGACGCTTGTCAACCACTTTTTTTAGTTTCCGATGAGGTCTAATGTCAACGCGAAGTTCAAAGTATTCAAAATTATGGCGAACAAATACCGTAACCGCCGGAAACGCCACAGTTTACGCGCAAATCTTATCTGCGAAATCATCAATTTTGAGGGTCGGGATTAGTTCTCGAGGAGGTCTGTTTCATTTTACAACTTGCCATTCTCTTGAAAAATTTCCGGTAGAGCCGATTTTCCCCGGAAGGCTTCTCGAAAACTTCGCGCCGACCGAAAATAAGCGGCAAACTAAAGAGTACTGTAGCGCCGCCGCGAAGGAACGCGCTTATGGAAAGAGCCCACCAGATACCGTCCTGACGCAGAGAACCCTGCGATAGAACCCACGCCAGAATAATCCGCAGTACGTTCGTGGAAACGCTTATGGCCGATGGTATTACCGTACGCCCGTAACCGCGAAACACGCTTCCGCCCACGCCCTCTAAGCTGGCGGCCAGTTGGCACAGCGCGAAGATTCTCAGATAGCTTGCTCCCATCTCTATAATGTTCGGTTCATCCGGCACAAATAATCTGAATAAAGCTCGATTAAACAAAAGAAGATTTACAGTCGCCGCTATTCCCCAACAGGACATAATGGCCATTGACAGCATAACTCCGCGCCGAATTCGCCCGCGCTTGCCCGCGCCGTAGTTCTGCCCGATAAACGCGGTAAGCGCGGTGCCGAAGCCGCCGGATACCATATATGAAAACTGATCCGCCTGGTTGCCGATCCGCTGAACCACCATTGCGTCCGAGCCAAACGCCGCTACTAACCTCGAGATAACCATCACGAAAAACGTAAAGAAAAATATTTCGAACGCGCCGGGCGCGCCCCATCGCAATATTTTACTCAGATGCTCGCGGCTCGGCAATCGCCATAGTTTTATTCCGCTCAAATACTTGTGCTTATACAGCTTCATAGCCGCAAGCATAATTATACACGATGTCGCTTGGCAGGACGCGGTCGCTATCGCGGCGCCGATCACCCCTAACCCGGCGTTAAAGATTAACAGCGGGTCGAGTAACGCGTTCAGCGCAAGGCAAATCAGGTTGATTACAAAGGGTTTCACCGAGTTTCCGCCGGCGCTGAAAGCGGCGGACAGCACACTGTTGATATAAGTCAGCGGCATTGCAAGCGCTGTTATATAGAGGTAGGAAACCGCGTCCCGCTCCACTTTCGGGTCTATGATTTTGTAGAACCCGATTAGCTGATGCCTGAAAGAGAGAAAAATCGCCCCGCATACGATTCCCAGCGTCAGCGCCGTAATCAACGCGGCGTTAAGGAACCTTCGCGCGGCTTCGCCATCGCGCCGCCCCAGATTCTGAGCAATACCTATTTCCGCTCCGCGCTGCCCGAATATCCCTAAGGTTAGCGACAGCCAAATCAGCGGCCCAACCGAACCGACCGCGGCTACCGCCCCGCCGGAAAGACGCCCAAGCCAAACCATATCGGCAAAGTTGTACGCCATTTGCGCAAGCTGTCCGGCAATCGCGGGCAGCGACAGCGGAATCAGTTTGCGAAGTATGCTTCCGGATGCGAGGTCATATTTTGAGGTATTTTTCATACATCCCACCCCATAAGACAGAATAGATAAATCATATTATAATCATAAATCATAGTTTGTCAATATGTTTAATATAATTTCAAAATCACTACCCCGTTGGAGTGTCAATGATAAGTGAAAAAATAAATTAGGCGAGGTTGTGAAAAAATAGTTGATTTGTTCATAATTTTGTGGTAGAATGAGACTGAGATGATGATTCTATAAAGAAATGGTACTGAACTACTCTTATGAAATCTTTAAGCGAACTGAAAAACGATTGTACGCAATGCTTTCGCTGTGAATTGGGCAAAACCCGTACAAACCTTGTGTTCGGCACAGGCAACCCGAACGCCGATATTATGTTCATCGGAGAAGGTCCCGGCGAGCAGGAAGATTTGCGCGGCGAACCTTTCGTAGGGCGCGGCGGTAAACTTCTTGACCAAATGCTTGAACTTATCAACCTCTCGCGCTCAGAGGTTTACATAGCCAACATTGTCAAATGCCGCCCGCCAAACAATCGCGATCCCTTGCCGGCGGAACGCGCCGCGTGCAGTGAATGGCTCACCGCCCAAATTCAGCTTATCAACCCGCGCATAATCGTCTGCCTTGGACGAATCGCGGCTATATGCCTGATCAAGCCCGACTTCAAAATCACTCGCGAACACGGCAAATGGGAACATTTTGCCGACGGTTGTGAGATTACCGCAATCTACCACCCTGCCGCGCTTCTGCGCGACCCGCTCAAGCGGCCGGAAACTTTTGTCGACCTGAAATCTATTCAGGAAAAATACACCGCGCTGTAACATATCACTTTCGCGACTCTCATACGCACCCAACTAACTACTGAAAATCGAGGTGACTTTTATTTTATCATTCCGAACCGTGACGATCGAAGACGGCGATTGGATACGCCGACTGATTCGTTCCGCCGATACCCGCAACAGCGATTACTCTTTCGGTAATATTTTTTGCTGGCAAAAACCCTATGATATTCATATTGCCGATCTGCAACCGGGGCTGATGATACGATTTGACGTAAACGGCTTAAATGTTTACAGTTATCCGCTCGGGGTGGAGAGTGAATCTAAGCTGCGTGAGATTATCGCGCAAGTCCCGATTGTCGGCGGAGCGTCTTACGAACAGGCGGCAGCGATTGAGCGGCTGTTTCCCGGGCAATGCAGGAGCGAGGAGTTCACAGAGCTGTTCGACTACATTTACGATATAGACCGCGTTATTTCTCTTGCAGGCAAGAAACTTCACGCTAAGCGCAACTACATCAACCGCTTTACGGCACAATATCCGGGCTATGTTGTCGAGCCTCTTACTCGGCGCAATATCGGCGAGTGTATGCTGTTAGACGGTCTTTGGCTGAACAGCAAGGATGACGACTCCATTACCGACGCGATTCCCGGTGAAATCACCGCGCTTGAAACGACGCTGACCAATTTTTGCGAGCTTGATATGCTCGGCGCGGTGTTACGCGTTGAAGCCGGCGGAGACATAATCGCGTTTACCGTAGGGGAACTTCTCGGACGCGATACGTTTAACACTCACTTTGAAAAGGCTCTTTCCTCTATTGACGGCGCTTACCAAATTATTAACCGCGAATTTGCCCGTATGGTAAAAGAGACCTATCCGTTCGTCAAATACATCAACCGCGAGGAAGACCTCGGACTGCCGAATCTGCGCAAATCCAAGCGAAGCTACTATCCCGATTTTATACAAGAAAAACTGCGCGTGTACATCAATCACTAACTGTTATCCGGGAGGTCATACACTATGAAAATTGTCGTCGTCGGCGGCGGAACATTGGGAAGTGCCATCATTGACGCTCTTTCAAAGGAACGCCACGACATCTCGCTCATCGAAAGCGACGCTTCCGCCGCGGAGAAATTGGACGCCCGCTACGATATTCTTACGGTATGCGGCAATGGCGTCAGCAAATCCGATCAGGAGGAGGCAGGGGTTCCGGGCGCTGACCTTTTGATCACATCAAGCGATAGTGACGAACTGAATATGCTCTGTTGTCTTATGGCGCGGAAAGTCGGCGCGAAGCACACCATCGCCAGGGTTCGCGACCCCGAATACGCCTCGGAGTTAGACTTCCTCAGCGAGGAACTGGGCTTATCTATGTGGGTCAATCCGGAGCAGTCGGCGGCAGCGGAAATAGCGCGGGTTATGCTGTCGGGCGGAGCGCTTCAGATGGAAACGTTTGCCGGCGGAAACGCTCAGCTTGTTGAAATCCTTCTCACCAACGATATGTCGGCAGACGGGATCAAGCTCCGCGACTTCCCGCGGATTTTCTCCGCAAGAGTTCTTATATGCGCTGTCAAACGCGGGAATGACGTCTTTATTCCGGACGGCGAGTTCGAGCTTTGTCAAGGCGACCGACTTAGCATCACAGCCGCGCCGGAGGAATTGGACAAGCTCTATAAGAGTCTGCGAATCGCTCATCACCGAGTCAAGGACGTTATGATAATAGGCGGCGGCAGGATCGCGTTTTACCTTATTCCACTGCTGTCGGACGCCAAGATCGCCATTACAGTCGTGGAGCAGGATTTGGCGCGCTGCCGAGAACTGGCGGAGACGTTCCCGAACATCAACGTCCTGCACGCCGACGCGACCGAGCAGGATTACTTAAAAAGTATCGGCATCGGCAAGTATGACGCGGTCGCCGCGCTTACGGGCGATGACGAGGACAACCTTGTGATCGCTATGTACGCCGTCGCCGAGGGTGTATCGCGCACAACCGTAAAGATTACGCGTGATACGCTTCTGCCGATTGCGGAGCGGGTTTTCGACGGCACCATCATCAGCCCGAAACGCGCCGCGGCGGACAAAATCGTACACTATATCCGCGGACTTGCGGGTTCGCCCGGCGGCAGCATCGAGGCGCTTTACCACATTGTCGGAGGTATGGCGGAGGCTCTGGAGTTTCACGCCCGAGCCGAAAGCGAAGCGGTCGGCACCCCTCTGAGAGATATGCCCATCAAAAAGGGTGTGCTTATTGCCGGAATTATCCGCGCAGACGGGCGCGGCAAGGTCTCCGCGATAATCCCGGGCGGTAACGATATAATTCAAGCCGGCGACCGCGTTATTGTCGTTACCGCGTCAAAAAAACTCTCCGGCTTAGACGACATTTTAGACGCTTAACCCTCCGATTAACCCTCCGCTTAACAGCTTTAAGGAGTAACTCTTATGGTATTTGTAATTATCACGGGACTATCCGGCGCCGGCAAAAGCCGCGCCGCCGCAATCTTGGAGGATATGGACTTCTACTGTGTGGACAATATGCCGATCGAGCTTATTCCGCACTTCGTGGAGATTTGCCGCGCGGCCGAGGGGCGATATGAAAAGGTCGCGCTCGTAACCGATATCCGCGAGCGCGGAAACCTTGCCGAAAGTCTCGCGGCGATATGGGATAAACTGAACGGCAGCGAATTGAAGGTCAAAGTCCTATTCCTCGAAGCCTCGGACAACGTCATCACCCGCCGCTACAAAGAGAGCCGACGCAAGCACCCACTCGCGCCGAACGGCACCGACATCGATGCCGCGATCAAGCTGGAACGCCAAAAACTCGCCGAACTCCGCGGACGCGCCGACTTTATCATCGACACGACGGACATCTCCCCGGCGGAACTTGCCCGACACCTGGCGGAGATATTTTCCGGCGGCATAAGCCGCTTCAAGATCAACGTAATATCGTTCGGATTCAAGTACGGTTCACCCGCGGAAGCCGATATGGTATTCGATGTGAGATTCCTCCCTAATCCTCACTACGTTCCGGAGCTTTCCCCTAAAACCGGCAAAGACGCGGACGTAAGCGAGTTCGTTCTTTCCCAACCGGCGGCAAAAGAATTTACTTCCAAACTGAATGATATGCTGAGTTTCCTCCTGCCCCATTACATTGAGGAAGGCAAACAGGCTATCGTGATTGCCATTGGCTGTACAGGAGGTCATCACCGCAGCGTAGCGATCGCGGAGCGGCTTACGCGGTTCATAAGCGATCTGGGATACAGCGTTTCCGTGTCTCACCGCGATATTATAAAGTAAACGGAGAAAAAACATATGATGCCCAAAAGAACTGTGAAGATCGCGCCCTCGATTCTCTCGGCGGACTTCGGACGGCTGCGCGAGGAAATTGACGCCGTGATTGCCGCCGGAGCGGATCGGATACACTTTGACGTTATGGACGGACACTTCGTGCCGAATATCTCGGTAGGACTTCCGGTGCTGGAAAGCGTTGCCAAACGATTCAAGGGCAAAATCACGCTCGACGCGCATCTGATGATAGAGCGCCCTGAACGCTACGCCCAAAGGTTCGTTGCCGCCGGCGCGGACATCGTAACCGTTCACACGGAGTGCTCCGGCTGCGCGGACGCCGTGCGTATTATACGCGACAGCGGCGCGGTTGCGGGCGTAGTGCTTAAACCCGCGACTTCGGCTGACGCCGCGCTGCCATACTTGGACGACATCGGCGTAGTGCTTGTGATGACCGTCGAACCCGGCTTCGGCGGTCAAAGATTTCAGCCGGAGCAATTGCCGAAAATACACAAGCTGCGCGACATCATCGACTCCCGAGGTCTGAGCGTGGAGATCGAGGTAGACGGCGGAATCAACCCCGAAACCGCTAAACCGGCGATAGCCGCCGGCGCGACCGTACTGGTCGCCGGCAACGCCGTCTACAAGTCCGCCGACTACGCGGAAGCTATAAAGAAACTGAGGTGACTCAAATGAAACTACCTGAAACCGGGCTGCCGACAGCTTTATCGCGGCTTGCAGACTCTTTCGCGGCGCTGCCGGGCGTTGGCTCTAAGTCCGCGCGCCGTATGGCCTTCCACATACTGAATTTCAGCGACGAACGCGCCGCCGAGTTCGCCGACGCGATACTCAGCGTGAAGCGCGACATTCGCGCATGCCGCGTTTGCGGGAATCTGTCCGACGATGAGCTGTGCGCGATATGCTCGTCGGACCGCCGCGACGTCTCTAAAATATGCGTCGTCGAAACCGCGGCCGATCTGCTGTCCATCGAGCGCACTCGCGAATACGACGGACTGTACCACGTGCTCGGCGGCGTTATCAGCCCGATCAGAAGAATCACGCCGGACAGCCTGAATATCAAAACGCTGCTGCGCCGGATATCCGACGGCGGCAACGGCGAATCCGCGCCGATAACGGAGGTCATTATGGCGACCAATCCCGGCGCGGAGGGCGAGGCGACCGCAATGTATCTGTCGCGGCTTATACGTCCGTTCGGCGTGCGAGTTACCCGGCTTGCCTACGGGATTCCCGTCGGCGGCAATGTGGAGTTTTCCGACAACGCTACGCTCTACCGCGCTCTCGAGGGCAGAGTTGACGTATAACCCGGCGCAGCCGCTCTTAATGTACAGATACCTGCGAGCGACTTCCAGCCACACGGAAGCGACTTCCAGCCACACGGAAGCGACTTCCAGCCACACGGAAGCGACTTCCGGCTGCACGGAAGCGACTTCCGGCTGCACGGAAGCGACATTGGGATACACATAAGCGACGTTGGGATGTACATAAGCGGCGTTGGGATATACATAAGCGACGTTGGGATACACACAAGCGACGTTGGGATACACACAAGCCGTGTCCGGCTGCGTCTAAGTGTTATTTGTCTGCTTCCCGATGCTTATCAGCTTGCTTATCACCGCGCCTACTATCACTATATTAGAACACAGTCCGAGCCAAATCATAAGCAGAACTACGGCGGAAACAGAGCCGTACACGAGCGAATACCGCGTGGAAGACGCAATGGCGGCGGTAAAGATACTGCCCGTGATTGTCAGCCCGACCGTCGCGAACAGCGCGCCGAGTACATGCCGCCCGCTCGGAACCGCTATACGATACAGCCCCCACACAAGCGTCAGCAAAATCACGAACAGGATAATATACCGCGGAACCGGCAGAACTCCGCCGACGAGCAAGACAATCAACGCGGCGAAGACGATCGCAAGGAACGCGGCGGCGTATATAAAGCTCCAAACGATCGGCTTCAGCCCGAACTTGTCCGGCAAGCCGTGAATATCGCGAATTATCTCTATCGCGGCGCGAAATGCCGCGCTGCCGGATGTCAGCATAAGTATTACCGCGCCGGTAAACATCGCCGCTCCGCCGCGTCCGGCCGCATACGCGGAATGTTCGCCCAAGAGCGGCATTATGGGATCCGGTATTATCCCGCGTAACTGTTCCGGTACCGCGCTTGCATTGATGTTCAGACCGCTCAGCAGCGCGGAAACGCAAATAAGCAGCGGGAAGCTCGACAGCATAAGGTTATACGCAAGCTGAACCGCCGTTCCGTCCGCGTTGTTATCCGTGTATAGCTTGATCCCCGCCCTGACCGTAAGCAGCAGCTTCATAATTAAGCAATCAGCGCACGGAGGCGACAGCCTCAGCACCATCGGCAGTTACTACTCGCGCAACAACAAGAAAGGTATCCGCGGGAGTTACAGCCGTTTTCCGCTGAGGCGCTCCGTGAACCGCTCCGGTTCATCCCAAAATTTCGCGGCCAGAACAGATGCTGCGAATGCCGCGAGTGATACGACATAGTATGCGCACTCCGAGACGATAGAATACGGCGTTTGATAGAAAATTTCGGCAAGAGAGCGCAGCAGCAGCGCGGCGAAGACGAACATAATGTTAGGTTCCCTGCGCTCGCCGTGAAATGAGTACCAAATCAGCCGCGTAATACCCACGATCAGCGCGAACGCGCATAGGTACTCCGCCGCAATCAACATATGCTGCGCGGTCGTCTCGTTAGCAAGCGCGGTCAGCATATCGTCTAAGGCGGCGCGGTTCTCCGTCGGCATACTCTCGGCAAGCGCGGAATATCCCGTGTCGTTGAGCGAGGTTACAATGGCGAGCTTAGACATTGCGGTAAATCCGCGCATTATGATTATCGGGATCACGGCGAAGCCTACGGTCAGCCCAAACGCGTTCGCGTTCGTATCCCACGCCTTTGCGGTCAGCTTGAACGCGATAAATATTCCCGCGACCTCAGAGCAGGCGATATACAGTGCGCGCGGAACCGCGCCGGAGATTCCGGGTACGACAAACCCGGGCAAAATGTAGCCGAACACGGCATACGCGGCCAGACCCGTCAGCACCGCAAGCTGCTTCAGGTTGCGCCTGTACACATAGAAGATGTAGTACATAAGCGGCGGCAATAAACACGCCGCCGCAATCATCCACATAGAATTAATATACATCGAGTCAAACGTAAAAGTATCGCTCATAGCCAAATTCCTCCGCAAACGGCGGTCCGTCAATATTCGCTGACTATCGCAGGATAATGAACGTCACGCCGTTGTTGTGGCGTTCAAGGTCGGGGTCAAGGTGAAGCTCTCCGCAAACGTCAAACGCTTTGAGGACGGCGGGATTGAAGATAGAAAACTCATCACCCGGAATCCAGCCGCGAATAACGCGCTGAGCCGTTTGACGTTCTAAATACTCCCGAACCTTAACGCGTATTGCTCCGCCCTTCCCGCTGCTGCCGTAGCCATGTATGATTTTGAGTACAGAAACGCCCTGGTGCTTGCTGTTATGAATATAATGGGTCACGCGCTTAATTGCGTCGCTGACCCTAGGATTGTCATATTTAATGTTAACTTCACGCATAATAGTGAAACCAAGTGACGCGGCTGGCATAGTATATCCGCCCGCGCCGTAACTAATAATGGGCGCTGTTACGCGCCCATTATTATGCTCAGTATTGCTTACAGTAAATCGTTGAGCTTTTTGCTGACAGAGAAATGCGCGACATCCGCAGCTTCAATGGTAATCTCTTTGCCGGTGCTGGGGTTACGACCCTTGCGAGCGTTGCGATGCTTAACCGAGAATGTTCCGAACCCCATAAGCTGGACTTTCGTCTTAGCCTTAAGAGCATCGGTAATCGCGGCGATGATAGCGTCGAGCGTCGCCTCCGTGTCTTTCTTCGTGAGTTTGGTTTTTGCTGCTACTGCCGCAATTAATTCTGCTTTGCCCATTTTGAGCGTCCTCCTAAAATGTAATATATTTTCACGCGGTCTGCGCTTGCGCGTAAAACCGTCGTTGAACAGATTATCGAAAACCTTGCCGCTCAAAATGAGCGCAAAAGTTCCTAACGCATACTATAAACCATATCGTTGTGAATTGCAAGCCTTTTTTTGAAAAAAAATTAACCGTGAATTGAAAGTTTAATTGTCCGGGCAGAAAGCGGTGAGGTGATTAGGCGAGCAGTGCGGCGAAGGCGCGCGGCGAACTTCCGCCGACTTGACCGGGACATCCTGCGTGTCCGCAGTTGCCGCTTTCCGAGCCGCCGTTGAAAGTTAACAGTTTTGTAGTTGTTAGTTGTTAGTTGGTGTCTCCTGTCCCTCGTCCCCCGCAGGGTACTAATTTCTAACAACTATTTCCTAACAACTACGTAACTGTTAACTGTTAACTGATAACTGTTAACTTTCCGTATAGCTATCAAATACTCTGCTTAGAATGATGTACCTTTGACCGCCCATAACGGAGATCATAAGCACCTTATCTCCGGATTTAAGCGCGGTGTTTGTCCAGACCGTAAACGCGTCGCCGGACACGACCGGCTGCGCCGCTCCGTTCACGTAGCCGACAGCGGTCACAAGCTCATCAAGGTTCGTTTCGCTCTCTTCCGTTGTGTTGCCGCCTACGCTGTCCGTATGCTTATGCGGCTCGACCTCGTGCGTGTGCTTCGCTATTACGATCCGCTGCTCCACTACGCTTTGGGTCAGCAGCAACGCTTGCTTCTTTATCGGCGGCAGTTCGCTTCCCATTATCTTCACAGATAACTCCGGCGGCTCCGTTTCTACCGTCCCGATTGCGATGTCTGTTAAATCCGCGTTCTTGATGTAGTTCGCTACTACCGTCTGTATCAGCGTGTGTAAACTTGACATATCTGCCTCCCGTTATTTTATTGGGATTTTGCACTCTAAATCCATCAGGTGAAGGCTGTTGGTGAAGTAGTGTTCCGCGCTCTCGACCAAAAGGAACGAGTTAAGATTTATATCGCCCAGCTTCGGAATGTTGAACATCA
>JAITKN010000105.1 GCA_031278415.1 Oscillospiraceae bacterium | reverse complement strand
CACGTTACAATTATCATACGCGCTTCTTTGCGGCTTGCGGGTTAAATCTTTACACTTACCCTTTTCGAGCTTTCCGAATTGCGTTAACCGAATCGCAACCGGCGCTGCGGAGGGTTACTAAGCAGGTTCTGTTATCATTATTGCCTATGAGAGTGAATTTAATACTTATGAATAATTTCCCAAGAGAGTTCAAATTTTCCAAGAGACTCGGTCAAAACTTCCTTGTCGATAAAAGAGTACTTCTTGATACCTTTGGACACACATTAAAACGCCTAACGGCGCATACCGCGAATGAGCGGCGGCGAAATCATCGGGAAAAAATAAAAAAAAACGCTTGACAATCCGGTCATATTACGTTATTATAGTAATACCTTAGTATTTTAGTAAGGATTTCGATTTGCTGACATCGCTACTTTTCAGATAAGGAGAATATTCAATGACTGTCTACGCTGATAACGCCGCTACCACGCAAATGAGCACAGCCGCCATTGCGGCGACAACCGACGCTCTTACGAACATATGGGGCAATCCGAGCAGCATACACGGCACAGGTCAGGAGGCTCTTAAAGCGCTTGACGCTGCGCGGCGCAAGGTTGCCGAGATCATTAACGCCGAACCCAGGGAGATTTACTTCACTTCCGGCGGAACCGAGTCGGATAACTGGGCAATTAACTCCGCCGCCGAGAACGGCGCAAAGTCCGGCAAAAAGCATATAATCTCCACGGCGTTTGAACATCACGCGGTGCTTCATACGCTGAAAAAATTGGAAAAACAGGGCTTTGAGGTAACCTATCTTGACGTACACTCCGATGGTATTGTTCGTCCGCAGGAATTGAGCGCGGCGATTCGCGCCGACACCTGTCTTGTTACGATTATGTTCGCTAACAACGAAATCGGTACTATACAGCCTATCGCCGAAATCGGCGCTGTATGCCGTGAGCGCGGAGTTCCGTTCCATACCGACGCGGTTCAGGCGGCGGGGCATATACCGATTGATGTTCAGGCGCAGAACATAGATATGCTCGCGCTTTCCGCGCATAAGTTTCACGGACCGAAAGGCGTAGGCGCGTTGTATTGCTCAAAGAAGC
This sequence comes from Oscillospiraceae bacterium, assembly GCA_031278415.1. Classification (GTDB taxonomy): domain Bacteria; phylum Bacillota; class Clostridia; order Oscillospirales; family Oscillospiraceae; genus JAISJH01. The sequence continues at coordinate 1,622 of JAITKN010000105.1, read as the reverse complement.
AGCGTTTGAATGTATTCATCGAGGGCGGTGCTCAGGAGCGCGGCAAGCGCGGCGGCACGGAGAATGTACCGGGCATAGTCGGACTCGCCGCCGCGCTCGAGGATGCGTCAGCCCGTATGTCGGAGGCGGCTGCAAAGACCGCCGCGCTTCGCGACAAACTAATCGCGGGACTAAGCAAAATTGAGAGCGTTCGAGTGAACGGCAGTTTGGAACACCGCCTTCCGGGCAACGTCAATGTTTGCTTTGAGGGTATAGAGGGCGAATCGCTCCTGCTTATGCTTGATATGCAGGGAATACGCGGGAGTTCCGGCAGCGCGTGTACAAGCGGAAGTCTTGACCCCAGCCATGTTCTGCTTGCCATCGGATTGCCTCACGAAATCGCGCATGGTTCGCTGCGCTTGTCTCTGAGCGAGTATAACACGGATGAGGATGTTGACTATATTCTGGAGCAAACCGCGCCTATTGTCGCGCGGCTTCGCAGTATGAGTCCCGTATGGGAGAAAAAACTGAAAACAACTGATTAAATACCGGAAAACACTTTAACGAAAGGATACAATTGACATTTATTGTTAATCGGTAAAAATTATGGCTTACTCGGAAAAGGTTATGGATCACTTCCGGAATCCTCGAAACGTCGGAGAAATTGACGGAGCGGACGGAATAGGCGAGGTCGGGAATATGAAATGCGGCGATATTATGAAAATGTACCTGAAAATCGACGGCAGCGAGACCATTACGGACGTCAAGTTCAAGACGTTCGGGTGCGGTGCCGCGGTCGCGACAAGCTCTATGGCTACGGAACTTATTAAGGGTCGCACGGTCGCGGACGCGCTCAGACTGACTAACGCCGCTGTTGTGGAGGCGCTGGAGGGTCTGCCGCCGGTCAAAATCCATTGTTCGGTTCTTGCCGAGCAAGCGGTCAAGACAGCCGTCGCCGATTGGTACAAAAAGCGCGGACTTACTCCGCCGCCCGAGACAGATATTGACGAACACGCGTCCGAACACGCTTACGATCTCGAACATATGTAAATCGACAGCAAAGCGGGGCAGTGCGGGGAACGGTCAAATTTGCCGTTCCCCGCGTTGTTGCGTAAATATGAACTCAGGGTGAGTTACAGCTCAGCTGCAACATGCATTATGCCTACGGGGCAACAAGTCAGTCGTCGGCATTGACTGAGAAGTTGCGTATTAGCCGGGTATCTGAGTAGTAACAAAGGATTTTGCCGCGGCTTTTGTAAAAAAGTGCTTGACAACTCGGCATAAGTGTGTTAAGATGGCAATCACAGTTGGAGAAGTACCCAAGTGGTCGAAGGGGCTCCCCTGCTAAGGGAGTAGGCGTCTAAACAGCGCGCCAGGGTTCAAATCCCTGCTTCTCCGCCAGCGGCGAGTCGCCGCGGACAAATACAGCGACGCAAAAGCGGTAAGCCATAAAGGCTTACCGCTTTTAGACTAAACCGTCAAACAGCGGAAGGGTTTTTCAAAATGCCGAAATCGGACTGCGAAGTCGGCGGCGCGATCGTCGTGGACAGATACGCAACGTAAAAGCGGTAAGCCCTTATAGCTTACCGCTTTTAGACTATGCCGCCAAACGGCGGAAGTGTTTTCAAAAACATCTAAATCGG
>JAITKN010000136.1 GCA_031278415.1 Oscillospiraceae bacterium | reverse complement strand
TCGGCGCGGTGGTCGCGCTGATTGGTTGGATGCTTACACCTATGCTTCTGCGGACAATTATCAGGGTATCGGACGAGGTTGTTTTTGAATACGCGGTGCTGTATATGCGGATATATTGCGTCGGCGTCGCTCGTCGCTCATATTGTCACGCAGAAATATTCGAACGGGATGCCGCTTTACAGGATCGAGAAGGGCTTCTCATATGACGGGGCGGAGATTTCAAGGCAGACCATGGCGAATTGGGTTATAAAGTGTTCCGAGACGTACCTTGAGCCGATTGCGGTGAAGCCCTTTGTCATGGGCCGGAAGGCGTGGCTGTTCTCGAACACGCCCGCCGGGGCCGTCGCGAGCTCTGTTATGTATTCGCTCGTGGAGACCGCCAAAGAGAACGGGCTGCATCCGTTCCGCTGCATGGAATTTCTGCTTGAGACGCTGCCGGACGCAACGACTGCCGAGTTGGAATCTCTGCTTCCGTGGAGCGAGACGCTGCCGGATTGCTGTCGCGTTCCTGTCAAAACCGATTGTATCACAGAAGATTGAGCGATAAAAGGGGTGTTCTTATTTGACGATTACACTTCTGAGGTGTCGTGTCATTTTCGGGTCAATCGGTAAATATCCAAAACGTTCCGGATGCAATACTTGTTTTTAAGAATTAACATGCTATTCATTGGGCGGAGTTTCAGGGTATATATTAACTCTAATACCAACCTTTTCTAACACTTCACGAAACCATGCTTTTTCGGAATCTTCTTTGGTAACAAAACTCTCAGCATAAATTGGGCCCCGTTCTCCGACTAGGCTGCCACCAGTGACCTTGTTTGTAATTCGTACAATGTCGTCACCGTATTGTAAAATCGTGGACATCCCCTCTTTTTCCACAGTTGTCGTCACCCCGTCTCGTTCCGCCATTTCTTTTAACACGTCCCTATACTCTTCACTTAGAGTTTTTTCCTTTTCAGGTTCAGGTTCAGGGTTAGCTTTCTCATACTCAGCTATTATTTGCATAATCTTGGCGCGTTTTTCTTTTAATGGCAAATCTGAGCTTGAAATCTCACGAATTGACTCCACATCCAGCCTACTATTGGGCGCTCCGTCTTGCCCATCGGACTCGTTTATGTTGGGAACCATTTCATTATTTTTCATAAAAACCTCCCTAAACACTCAAGCTTCTGTAGAAGATGCCTGGGCTTTGATTATTGACTTAGTTTTCCACTTGCCTGTCGCAAAATATACCGAGGTTGCCGCCACGTTCAGCCCGAACGCAATAAGCATCGAGTAGAAAATTGAACTCGGAGAGCCGTTCGGGTACTCCGCTGACTTGCTCAGATGTACCATTATGTACGTCAGCGGCAAGCGGATAACTATGTTTGTGGCTATCATAATCCACAACTGAATCATCGTGTCACCCGCGCCGCGCATCGCGCCGCCGATTGTCATTGAGGCGGCCATCAGCAAATATCCCCAGCACATAATGCGCATCATCTGAATTCCGACTTCTATTATTTTTTCGGCGCGCGCGGCATCCGGATCGTTTATGAACATTCGCATAAGCCCGCCGCCCCAAAGCTGTATAACCACGAAGACCGCAACCGCGATAGAAAGCGCCATAATCAGCGTGAGTTTCAGCCCGCGGGTCACGCGGTCGAGTTTGCCCGCGCCGATATTCTGTCCCGTAAATGTGCTTGATACCTGATTGAATGTCTGTGCCGGCATCATCGCAAAGCTGTCAATGCGCATTACGGCAGTATTTACCGCAACGAATATGGCTCCGTCGAGTATGCCGTTGTATGGGATTTGGATAGCGTTGATAATGCTCTGTACAAGAACAAAGCTGAACGACATTATCATCTGCTGTATCCCGCTCGGAAGTCCGATGCGCACAATAGTCCAAACTATGTATTTATCAAGCTTCATAGTTGCCTTGTTTACTTCAACGATGTGCTTCATTCGGAGCAGTCGCCATAAGCACGCAATCGCCGAAAGCGTCTGCGCGATAACCGTTGCCCACGCAGCTCCCGCAACGCCTAATCCCAATCCGAACGGAAGTTGCTCCGGCGTTGCGACCATCCAAATATCAAGCACGATATTCAGCACCGTTGTACCGAACAGCACCACAAGCGGAAATGTAGCGTCCCCAAATCCGCGCAGAATTCCGCCCAAAATGTTGTAAAAGCCCATGCCTACAAACCCGATAAACATTATCATTAAGTACGATTTCGCGTTGTCAAATACCTCCGGCGGACACTTTGTAACCCTTAATATCCAGTCCGATAGCGCCAGCCCGAGTACGGTTGCAAGCAGCGTTGCAGCGAGAATCAGAATCAGTGAGTTTCCTACTGTTTTCGATAAGTTCACTTTGTCCTTTGCGCCAAAGTATTGTGAAACCATTACGCTTACGCCTGTTCCCACAGTCATAAAAAATACCGCAAACATAAACTGAATCGGCATTGAGACGCCAATGGCGGACAATCCGTTAGTTCCTGCAAATTGTCCGACAACAATGCTGTCAACCGTGTTATACGCAAGCTGCAGAATATTTCCGATAAGCAAGGGTACGGTAAACAATAAAATAGACCGTAAAGGTCTTCCGACAGTCATATCTTGTGCCCCGAACAGGACTCTCAATTTTTGCATTGCCCCGAACAGGACTCTCAATTTTTGCATTTTCTTTCCTCCATTAAGCCAACTGCATTCAGTATATCACAGCTTGCCCAAAATAGCAACAGTAATTTTGAAAATGTACGTACAGATTGTGTTCGAGTGTCAAATATGGGTTACAAAAGGGCGAGGAAAAGGTGAGGTAAGTCGTTGGGGGATTTGAGACCGAGGCAGGTTTTGATGGAGTCGTTGCTTTGTTTGTCGTATTTTGCGAGTTGCTTGCGACCATCGGCGAGGCTGAACATACGAAGCGAGTCGTAAAAACGTTGCTGATCGGTTCTGTGCTGACGCTCCACTTTTCCGTTGTGCCAAGGTGTTCGCGGCGGGATGAGCTTGTGGGCAATGTCCGCTTCCTCCAAAGCCGTGTCAAACGGGCAGGGCGTTTCATCGCTGATGAACTTGTACGTGAACTCCGTGCCATTATCTGTTTG
>JAITKN010000126.1 GCA_031278415.1 Oscillospiraceae bacterium | reverse complement strand
AGCCGCTTCCGTGTGGCTGGAAGTCGCTTATGTACATCCCAATGTCGCTTCCGTGCAGCCGGAAGTCGCGTCGGGCGTAAGCGTTTAAGCGGCGCTTATTGCCGCAATCACAAGAGACTTAGCCTCGGGCAGCGCGGCTTTAATAGTTGCGCCCGCCGCCATATCGTGACCGCCGCCGCCGAACATCCGGCAAATCTCCGCCGCGTTAGGTTTATTGGCTGTGCGGACGCTGAGCTTCGTAGTTCCGTCGGGCATTTCGCGCAGCGTAATCGCGGTCTCCACGCCCTGAGGAGTCAGCGCGATATTAGCGGTATCCTCCATATCGCCCTCGTCCGCGTCCGCCGCCTTAATCATTTCCAAGGTGATTGATGCTACGGCTGTATCTCCGCGGTCATAGAACTCCATCCCGGAAATTACCGCCGCTTCGAGTTTGATTCTGCTCAGCCGCTTTACCGTGAATAATTCGTAGTTGATTCTGCCGTTTTCCGCGCCGAGCGACACCAGTTCCGCAGCCGCGTACAGGGTTTCCGCCGTAGTGTTCTTATAACGGAAGCAGCCGGTATCGGTAGAAACGGCGATATACAGCGCCGTCGCGATCGCGGGGGTAATCTCGGCATCCAGCGCCCGCAAGACCCGAAGTGTAACCTCGCCGCAGCTTGCCAAGCGCGGCAGAATCAGATTCCGCTCCGCAAAGCCCTCGTGTCCGCCGTGGTGGTCGATAAGCATCGCGATCCCGACTTCGTCACTCGGGAAATTAACCTGAATATGCGACGCCGCCGGCACGTCAACCGCAATGAGCGTATATCCGCCGAAGTCGGATGTATCAAGTTCATACGGCGCAGTCAGTTCCGCGTAGGATCGCGTTATCTGCGGATTTGTGAGAACGGCGGCGGACTTCCCCAAGGTTCTGAGCGCGGCGCAAAGCGCGACCGCGCAGCCCAGAGTATCGCCGTCCGGCTGCCTGTGCGTTATTATCAGGTAGTTATCACGCGTGGAGAGAAACGCGGCGGCGTCTTCAATCGTTATTGCCGCTTTCCGGGTCTCCATATTCGGAATTGCTCCAATCTTTCAAAATGTTATTTATCTTGACGCTATGCTCTATCGAATCATCAAGCACGAACGTCAGCTCCGGTGTGTTCCGCAGATTCAGCGCGCGGCTGATCCCGGATCGAAAGAAGCCGCTCGCGCTCTTGAAGCCTCTGCGCAAGTCCTTAGGTTCCGCGTGACCCAATACGCTGATGTGAACCTTGCAATACTTCAGGTCGCTTGTCGTCTCGCACCGAACACAGCTGAGCATCGCGCCGCTGAGCCTCGGATCTTTGACGTCCCGCAAAAGGACAGACATCTCGCGCTGAATATCCTCATTTATACGCATAAGTTTTGTGTTAATCATAACCCTCCGAACCTCCGTGAGCGGCAGTTGAATTCGGCAATCGCCTCGTCGACATCCGCGTCTGTAAAGTCGGGCCAGAATTTATCCGTGAAATAAAGCTCTGTATACGCGCACTGCCAAAGCAAAAAATTGCTTAATCTTTTCTCTCCGCCGGCGCGAATCAGCAAGTCCGGATCAGGGATTCCCGCGGTATCAAGACAGTCCGCAACGTCTCGTCCGGTTTCCGAACTCAGCTTCGCCGCCCGAACAAGTTCGCCGCGCCCCCCATAGTTAACGCACAGATTAACCTGAAACCCGCTCAACCCCGCCGATAGCACTTCCGTCTTAGCAATCAAAGCCTTAGCGCGCTTTGAAAGGGGATCCAAATCGCCTATCGCTTTCAGCCGGATTCCCTCTTGTGACATTTTCTCGGCGGCTTCCTCAAGATAGTCCTCCAACAACCGCAGAATCGCGTTTACCTCAAGTTTATCGCGCTTCCAGTTCTCCGTGGAGAAAGCGTAAACCGTCAGATAATCAAGCCCTATGTCGCGGCAATAATACGCGATTTTGCGAAACGTCTCCGCGCCCTGTTTATGTCCCGCAACTCGCGGTAATCCCTTCGATTCCGCCCAGCGTCCGTTGCCGTCCATTATTATTGCCAAATGTCGTATAGCGGCTGAATCTGATTTATATGGCATACAGCTCTTTTTCTTTTGCCGAGGTCAAATCCTCAATCTTCTTGATATATTCATCGGTAATCTTTTGCAAATCTTTTTCGTAGTCTTTAAGGTCGTCCTCTGTTATCTCTGACCTCTTTTTCTGCGCCTTAAACCTCTCGGAGTAATCCCTGCGAATGTTACGAATCGCAACCTTGCCGTTTTCTTCGTAGCCCTTAATCTGCTTGACAAGCTCCTTGCGACGCTCCTCCGTAAGAGGCGGAAACGCGAGGCGTATAACCTTGCCGTCGTTCGCGGGGTTAATGCCGAGTTCGCTTGCCTGAATAGCGCGTTCGATCTCTTTAAGCAAAGGAGTTTCCCACGGTTGGATGGAGATAGTCCTCGGATCGGGTACCGCAATCGTCGCAATTTGGTTAATGGGAGTCGCGGCTCCGTAGTAATCCACAGTAATTGATTCCAGTACGCCGGGGTTAGCGCGTCCCGCTCTGACCGCCGCGAACTCGTTTTGTAACGCCGTCAGAGTCTTTTCCATTCGTCCGCTGATTTCCGGTTTATCCATAATAATACCCTCCGCGAAATATACTTATCCGTTACATAGCCAACGCGCATACGCAACCGCTTATCAGACCTGTTTATAAAACCCGACGCGGTACAGCTTCCGAATCCTCCGCGGCGGCAACCGCGTACTTCAATGGTCATTCCGGCCGCGTGGCTCTTGAACGAATATCGTTATGCCGACACCGATAACACCGGCACCCGCCTTTGACGGAGCATTATACTCGGTATTCCATACTTCAGCTCAGAACCGGCTGCCTCGCGGCGCCAAAGAGTTACCGTTTAGTGCTGCTGAATCTCTCCCCTGACACGATTCGCGGGTTCTTTCCGCGCAAGACCGATTCCTCAACACCTCCGTATGAAGCCGTACAATACAATACACCGCCTCGGGCAGGAATTCACCCCCGCTATAGCGGATTGCGGGCTACAGGGCACCGCTATCTCCCCGGCTAGCCGATGCGCTTTTTATACCACAAACCATCTTAAAAGTCAAGATATTTTTTTCAAACGGGAGCGGATAACGAATTACTCAATTGAACGCACAAGCAAGCATAGAGCATCCGCGCTTTAATACAGTTGCAAAAAGTCTTTTGTAACACTTTTTGCATTTTCTAATGTTTCAGCCGGAAAACCAACAATATAATCATCCATGTTTTTGCCGCTTATAATCATTAAGCCTCGTGTTAAGCAATCATAATCGCGGTATATAATTCCATTAAGATGGCTATTTGTGCTGTTGTTGTATCCGTCCAGTTTCGTACGTATTATGGGGGCATTTAAGTGCGGAACACATATGATGCTCTCATCCTTAACAACATAGCGGATGGGTCTTATTTCGTTTTCTGTCCAAGTTGTAAAAGCAGCGCCGCTGAGAATCAATGGACTATTCACTCGCAAAAGATACACCTTTTTTACGCCGCGGATATTTACATAACAGCGCTCACCGGTTGATTTATCCGGATACCACCGTACAGCACTATAAGTTTCGTTAATAGGTATTGGTATTGGTATGGCATAAAGTCCTATAAACATTATCAACGCGCACACTGCAACAACGGAAATCAACGTTGCCCGCTTTGTCCGTACAATCATCAAGGTATTTCTCCATATTGATTAAATATCTTGTGTCTTGCCGAAATACAAGACACAAGGATGAGTTATGGCAAATCTGCGTAGGGTTGGTTATGTGTTATTTTAACAGAACTTTTATATTTGTACTGAACATTCCCCGTGCGATCGTTTCAAGTACAGCGTCCGAATATACCTTTGGCATCTTGCCCTCCTTGCGCGCGTCAGCGCGTCTGATATAGCGCCGATAAAACCTACGCCCATATATTACCACCAATGGCGATATTTGTCAATACGTCAATTTTGCCGCACACAGCCCGATTTTGTTTTGCGGTTGCCGCTCGCCCGGTTTCTTAAAGTTTCAAAAAAAAGCTTGACAAAGCCGTTGGCGTAGTATATTATAAAAACCGTAACTATTTTGTAACTCTTTATGATCTGCGCGTTACCGCTTCGCACAGCCAATCTCTTAAATCAGGAGTCTTAATTTGAGTTCTGCCACACATCAAAAACTGCTTTCGGCAGTTGCCGCGATGATTTTCGCTGCGGGAGTATTTGCCCTGCTGCTGCCTTTCGTGTCGGAGTTGAGTTCCGATTACGCTTACGCGTTGGAATCGGGAGCCGACTCAGGTTCGGAGGACGAAACCGGCACGACTTTCACCAGAGTATCGCGGGACTTAGTCACTCCGGTTGTTTATATTTATGATGACAATATGTTTACAGACGAGTATGAGCTGATTTACGAAGGCGTTCCAGGTACAATCATACGCACCTATGAATACATCGGCAAAAATACTGCCCTGCTTATCGGCGGGGAGACTATTATCGAACCCGTTTCCAAAATCGTTCGGACGGGGACTCGGCGACGGCTTTCCGTTGGCGTATACGCGCACCCGGCAAAGGGGATTGTGACATCAACGTTCGGATATCGCGCGGTTTCCATCGGCAGCGGGAACCACAAAGGCTGGGACATCAGCAACGCCAAGGGAACACCAATACTCGCGGCGGACGGCGGCACGGTTCTTCTTGCCGGCGTGTATGAAGATTACGGCGGCTACGGCGAATTGGTAGTCATCGAACACGATAACGGAGATTGGACGCTGTACGCTCATAATAGTGAAATTCTTGTCGAAGAAGGCGCGATTGTCGCTCAGGGCGATGAAATCGCGAAAATGGGCAGCAGCGGAACCGCGTCGGGTATTCATCTGCACTTTGAGTATCGTCCGGAGGGCGGCAGTGCCGCGAACCCGGATATTCTCTTTGACGCGAAAGATTTTACCAAGGAATAACAGTTTATCGCCGCGTGTAAGCGACTTGCAACCACATATAAACGATTTACAACCTCCTGTAAAC
>JAITKN010000139.1 GCA_031278415.1 Oscillospiraceae bacterium | reverse complement strand
ACTTCTCTGAATGTCTCAGAGACTTCTCTGAATGTCTCAGAGACTTCTCTGAATGTTTCAGAGACTTCTCTGAATGTCTCAGAGTGTCCTCTGAATGTCTCAGAGTGTCCTCTGAATGTCTCAGAGTATCCTCTGAATGTCTCAGAGTGTCCTCTGAATGTTTCAGAGTATCCTCTGAATGTTTCAGAGTGTCCTCTGAATGTCTCAGAGACTTCTACGAGCACTTCGTGGACTTCTACGAGACACTTGCAGAGCTAATCAGTATGTTCTTGATTGTATGCTTTATACACCCATAGTCTGTAGCCGATAAAGTTAATCAGCATAGTGACGGCGGTGGTGATAATGCTTGCAATCCGGTATTCAATACCGGCCGCGCTCCAAAACGCGGCGAGCGCGGCGCCGGCAATCAGGCTTAAGATGTTCACTACGGCAAATTTGATAACGCTTCCCTTGGTTTTGAAAGTAAACTTGCCGTTCAGCAGAAAGCTGCTCACGCAGCCGCATAGGTATCCGGCGGCCTGAGCAGCGGGTTCGGGAATATTAAGAATGTAAAACAATACGATGCTGATAGCGTAGCTGAACAGCGTGTTCACCGCGCCGACCAGTCCGAATTTAACGAAAGTAACTATACGCGCCTTCAAAAATCAATTGCTCCTTATTTCCGGTTATATTCTTGCCGACAAACTTTCCGCGGCGTTCGGAGTGCGCCATTTTACCGAGTATTCGGCCATCGGGACTGATAATACCCTCGATGTCGCCATCGCTTCCGTTAGGGTTGTCAACATAGCGGAACGCGATTTGACTTTCCGGAACAGTTCCGATAAACCGGCCCTCGCCATGCGAAATAGGCAGGGTGTGTTCCTGTCCGACAGTGAGTTTACTAAGCCAAGGAGAAGCGTCGGAACAAACCTTCGTGGTTACATATTTTGCAATATGCCTTCCGACTGTGTTGAATGTCAGGGTAGGAGAATCCTCCGATATTTCGCGGATTCCGCCGTAGGGCAGCAGTCCGAGTTTAATGAGAGCCTGAAAGCCATTGCAGATTCCGAGCGCTAACCCATCGCGGTGTGAGAGGAGTTCGTGAACGGCGTCAGTAACGGCGGCGTTTCGGAAAATTGCGGCGATATATTTAGCGCTGCCCTCCGGCTCATCGCTTCCGCTGAATCCGCCGGGTATAAACAGCAGCTTCGCGCCGCGTATCTCGTCAGCCAGCGCGGAAATGCTTTCGGTGAGCGCGTTTGGTGTAAGGTCGCGGATGTGAACCATCGCCGCTTCAAATCCGGCTCTGCGAAGCGCGTTCGCGGAGTCATATTCGCAGTTGGTACCCGGGAAAATCGGAATGACAGCTTTTACTTGAACACTTCGCATAGTACCGCCTCCCATTTCTCTGTCAAATGAGCATAATTAAAATCCGCCGTTGTTGTGCCGAGTAATTTCCCGACGCGCAAAGGAGTGACAGCTTCCGCGATTACAGAACCCGCCTCGCAGTCGCTGAGTTCAATCGCGGAAGTATTCCTCTCGAGCGCAATTTCATTACCCACGGACATCTTGAATATTTCGCCTTCCGCGCCCGTAGGTTCCAGCGCCCGCGCGGCGACAATATTCCCGACGGATATTTGTTCCGTAATGTACTCCCAATCGTCCCGGCGCAGCAGGTAAACGCCGTGACCTGCCGATTTGAACTCCGAAGATATAATACGCTCCGCCGGACAAGGCGCCACGGCGAACGAGACGAGCGTAGGCGGAACGTCCAGAGCCTCATAGCTTCCGCTCATACTGTCCTTGCCGCCGATTGCCGCCGCTCCGATTTCCATCTGAGCGTCCAAAGCGCCAAGCAGCGCGGCAAGAGGTTTCCCCCAACGCTTCGGGTCGTTGCGCAAACGCTCAAAATACTCTTGAAACGAAAAATATATCTCGTGGTAATCACATCCTGCCGCAACGAGTTTCGCCGCCGACAACACGACGGCGTTATACGCGGCCTTGTAGGGATTTGCTTCGCTGTCATAAGGGTCAAACGCAAAGCTCATCACGCTTGCGGTTTCGCAGTCGCAGTCTATTGCCGGCAGAAGTGCCGCCATAACTTGCGAAGGTGTTCTCTGATACTTCCCGCCGTATGGAAGGAGAACACTTCCCGCGCCGATGCTGCTGTCGAATCGCTCCTGTAAATTCCGCTGTGACGCGAAGTAAATTTGCTCCGTCAGTTGAGGAAGCGGTTCGGTTGTTACGTAAGGCGCGAGTTTGGGCAGATTGCCGATATGAGCGGATGCGAACTTGGGCGCGCCGTTGCTGTCCAAAAAATCCCTTGCCAATGACACTATCACCTCTCCCTGAAATCGCATTACCATTCGCGGAACTTCGGTAATTTCCGCTACGACAGTCGCTTCGAGGTTTTCCGCGTTGGCAAGTTCGATAAATGTTTCGGCATTATCGGCGGCGACGACAACCGCCATACGCTCTTGGCTTTCGCTGATAGCGAGTTCCGTACCGTTCAGTCCGGCGTATTTTTTAGGTATGGCGTCAAGATTGATTTCCACGCCCGCCGCAAGCTCGCCAATCGCGACGCTCACTCCGCCCGCTCCGAAGTCGTTGCAGCGTTTAATAAGCGTTGACGCGCTCGGATCGCGGAATAGTCGTTGAATCTTGCGTTCTTCCGGGGCGTTGCCCTTTTGAACCTCCGCTCCGTTTTGTTCGGTAGTCTCCGTACCGTGAGATTTACTGCTGCCCGTTGCGCCGCCTATTCCGTCGCGTCCTGTGCGTCCGCCGAGCAGAATCACAACGTCGCCCGAAACGGGTCGCTCGCGCCGTACGTTTTCTATCGGAGCCGCGCCGATTACCGCGCCGATTTCCATTCGTTTAGCCTCATAGCCCGGGTGGTATATTTCAGTAACTAAGCCGGCGGCCAGACCGATCCGGTTTCCGTAGGCGCTGTACCCCGCCGCCGCTGTAGTAGTCAGTTTTTTGCGCGGCAGTTTACCCGGAATTGTATCCGACACCGGCACGCGAGGGTCGGCGGAACCGGTTACGCGCATCGCCTGATACACATACGCCCGCCCGCTCAGCGGGTCGCGAATCGCGCCGCCTATGCATGTCGCCGCGCCGCCGAACGGCTCAATTTCGGTCGGGTGATTATGCGTTTCGTTCTTGAACATCAGCAGCCAGTCGCGATCTCCGTCGGGAAACTTTGCCTTTACTTTGATTGAGCAGGCGTTGACCTCTTCGCTCTCGTCAAGGTTTTTCAGTCCGCCGCGCCGCTTGAGAACCTTCGCGCCTATTGTAGCAATGTCCATAAGCGATATAGGCTTGACGGCGCCGATTTCATCGCGCAAAGCGAGATAACGCTTCCACGCCGCCTGAATATCGGGGTCGTCAATGACGACATCTTCCAGCCGCGTGAGAAAGGTCGTATGGCGGCAGTGATCGCTCCAATACGTATCAACCACGCGCAGTTCAGTAACGGACGGGTCACGGCGCTCGGCGTCACGGAAATAGTCTTGCATACATTTCAGGTCAGCGGCATCCATCGCCAAGGCGTATTCGCCGCGAATCGCTTCCAACTCCGCGTCCGACGCAATTGTGAAGTCGGCTATATACGCTTCCCGCGCGATAATGGGAACGGTTTGGGCTAATGTGCCGGGCTTGTCCGCGGAAGCCTCGCGGCTGTCTACCGGATTGATCAGATATGCCCGGATTTGCGCGAACTCCGCGTCCGTAATCGCTCCGCGCAATATGTAAATCTCAGCGTAAGCGACATTCGGACGCGTTTCGGCGCCTATCGCCTGAATACACGCCGCGCAGCTATCCGCGCGCTGGTCAAATTGTCCGGGCAGCGTTTCGACGCGCAGTATACGCGCTCCGGCAGTAAGTTCCGCGGGCAGTTCCCCGACATATACAAAATCCGCGTTAGGCTCTGAAATCACGCCGCGTAACGAGGCTGAAAAAACCGCGTCGGAAACGCCCTCGATGTCATATCGGTTCGCGATTGTCAATGAATCGAGCGCGGAAATTCCGAGATTATCCCGCAAGTCTTCAAGAGAGAGTTTTGCCTCGATATCGAATCCCGGGCGCTTAACGGAATATGCTCTGTATACCATAATGCCTCCTTTCAAGACGCGGTTCAAGCGAACAACAGACCTCCTCGGAAACTGCGTATAATAAGGCGGACGACCGCCGCTGATAGATAGCGCAAGGGAGGACAACTAAATCAGGCACAGTTTCCGAGGAGGTCTAATATAGGCGGGAAGTTCTCCCGCCTTAAACACTCAATAGTCTTTCACCAACAGTTGGTAGTACGCCTTTGGATGGGAGCAAACCGGACAGAGCGCGGGCGGTTCCGCGCCGACGAAGACATTTCCGCAGTTTCGGCAGATCCAGACAGTACCCTCGGCGCGCTTGAACACAGTTCCGGCGTTGATGTTGTCCAGCAGCGCAAGGTAACGCTGTTCGTGTTCCGATTCGATTTTGCCGACACCGTCGAACAGCTCGGCAATATCGTTGAAGCCTTCGTCCCGCGCAACTTCGGCGAACTCCTTGTACATTTCCGTCCACTCGTAGTTTTCGCCTGAGGCGGCGGCGGTCAGGTTCTCGATGGTAGTGCCGATGCCGTTTAATTTTTTGAACCAAATCTCCGCGTGTTCCTTTTCGTTGCCGGCAGTTTCGGAAAAATAAGCGGATATTTGCTCATATCCCTCTTTTTTCGCCTTGCTCGCGTAGAAATCGTACTTAGTACGCGCCTGAGCCTCGCCGGCAAACGCGGCTTTAAGATTCGCTTCTGTGCGGCTTCCTGTTAAATTGGGCATTGTTTTGTACCTCCGTATGTGAAAATATTATGGTTCTATTATAACCCATTTTGCGTGAGCTTTCAAGCTGTTTTTCAAAAAATAATTTAAGTGCCGCGCCTACTCTTTTTGAATGGTCTTGCCGGCGAGGTTATCGCCCGGTCGGAACGTGCCTTCCGCGAACATTTTGAAACACTTGGTACAGAGCGTACATCGCTGTTCCGGATTAAGGACGCACATACGCATATCATCGCCCATATAGTTGAAATATTTACTGCCGTCCGGATTCTCGCGGCGCGTGATAGTTCCCCAAGTGCCGTTCAGCCACGTCGCCATAAACTGTATTTTGCCGCTGACTTTAGTGAAGTTGATAGGGCTATGCCAAATATTTGCCGGCAAACGGACAATTGTAGGCTTATCGAGCAAGTGTACTTCCATCTTGTCGGGGTGACTGCCGATATAGAACTCAATGACACCGCGGAAATCGAACACGTCAATCAACCCGTCCTTGCCGGTTTCTCCGCCGAGAAAGAAAATGTATTCTTCGCCTTGGTGCATATGACCGTCTTCCATAGGGAAATCGCCGGTGAACACCTGATACCCTACGTGCAACCCCGCCTCTTTCATATACGTTGTGCCGCGGAAGTAGGCCTGCGGCGTGGGACACCACGGACCCCACTCTGTGGTTTCGACGGGAAGCTCGCACACAAGCTCTCGGATCGTCAGCGGATCGCCCTCCGCCGTAATAAGCGGCGCGGGACACGGCGACGGCTCGGCGAAAGTTTCATACGTACCGGCAAGCAAGGCGGTCTCATACACAAGCGGCTTATTAACCACGGTAAACTTGACATTGCCGCGCATCCAGTTGCGCGGTACGCGAACAACGCTCGGCTTCGTGATTTTAAGCGTTGTAATTTCTACGCCGTCCGGGCTGACTTGCAGTTCCGCCTCGGCGTCCCAACTGCTGAATACGTCCGGCAACGCTCCGCCCAGGAACATAAAGTACTCCTCCTCACGTGTTCGGTACAGTCCCGAAACCTCCGTAATCGGAGCGGTGATTTGCTTATACTTCAATGAGTACGTGCTGCCCGGAATGTCGGCCTCGCCGCGAAAGCCGGTATACGGTTCGGTTAACTCGAAGAAGAGATGATTAAATTTGCCTCCGTTTTTTGCTGACATAGTATTCGCGCTCCTTTCGATATTTATAATTCGCCTTTGCCGTATTTTAACAGAATATCGGATGTTTGTCAACCGCTTTTTTCAAGAGGGGAGCGGACGGCGGCGGTTTTTATAAGCGATTCGGTAATTTTTAATAGTGAAATACACCAAATCCGTAAACTGTACATACGGCGAATTTGTAACTATCGCACAGAGAACAAGACGCGCAAGGCGGAAAATTTTGCACAGAAACGGCAAGCGCGGAATCCGTAATATTGTCATATGTAATGAAATCGCGTTTCGCGAAATTTTTTCAAAAAAAGTGCTTGACAAACGTTTTAGGGTGTGTTACAGTATATGCGGACTGAGGTCGAAAGTGAATCGAATTGGGATATCCCAATTCGTGTTCGCGATTTTGGATTCACTTGCAGTGAATCCAAGGGGATTTCGCCGAGGTTCACTCGAACGGAAAATTGAATAGTTACACGCGTTTCAAGACTTAGACCGTCCGTATTTCGCCGAAGCGGAGACGCAACGGCGGCGCGGTCG
>JAITKN010000114.1 GCA_031278415.1 Oscillospiraceae bacterium | reverse complement strand
GAATTGTGCTATACTGTTCATATCAACCGGAGCGGATTGGTCTTTGTCTAAAAGCATAACGAGAAGGCTAACTGCCGCGCCTCTCCGCAAATATATTGTAGTCAGGAGAATTATCAAATGCTGTATATAGTCGCCGTGCCGATAGGCAACGCGGATGATTTATCCCCGCGAGCGGCGGAGACGCTGCGAACCGCCGACTTGATACTCTGCGAGGACACCCGAACGTCATTTCCGCTCTTGAAGCGTCACGGAATTGAAACGCCTCTGAAGTCGTACCACAAATTCAATGAGAGAGAGCGCGCGGAGGACATTGCGGAACTGTTGCGCGGCGGCTCGAATATCGCGCTTATCAGCGACGCGGGTACTCCGTGCGTTTCCGACCCGGGAGCGGTACTTACGGCGGCGGCAGTTGCGGAAGGCGTCAGCGTCAGCGCGGTACCCGGACCATGCGCCGCGATTGCCGCGCTCAGTATCAGCGGGTTCAATGCCGCGTCGTTTGTGTTTCGCGGCTTTTTGCCCCGAAAAAAAGGGCAGTTGGCAAAAGTGATTAGCACTACGCTTACGGAACCGAGTCCGGTTACGATTTTTTACGAGTCACCGCTTAGGATTATCACGTCCGCGGCATGTATGGCGGATGAAATTCCCGATTCCCGAGTGTGTCTGTGCAATGATTTAACAAAACCGCACGAACGCGTTTACAGGGGAACTCCGAAACAGATTTTAGAGGAACTTCAAGCTAATCGCAATGCTTCAAAGGGCGAGTACACAATCGTAATCGCGCGGTCTGTCATTAAGCCGATAAGCGGCGATTGCGGCAATTATGAAAGGAAACGTTATGACAAAGATCAGACATATCCGAGATTTCATCGGCGAGACCGCGCCTTGGGATACAAAACTGAGTTTTGACAATGTAGGATTATTGGTCGGGGACGCGGAAAGAACAGTTACGCGAGTTCTCTTGGCACTCGACATAACACAAGCGGTCATTGAGGAAGCAGCGGAGTTCGGAGCGGAGCTTATAATATCACACCATCCGGTGATTTTCATCAACCCGCTTACAAGCGTTACGCCGGAAACCGCATCGGAGGCGCTCGCGTTAGCGGAACGCAAAATCGCGGCGATTTGCGCCCACACAAACCTCGACGCCGCGCCGGACGGTGTTAATTTTCATCTCGCGAAGAGACTCGGACTTGTTGAGCCATATGAGGCGTTCGCGTCCGACGGCATCGGGAGGATTGCCAATTTGCCTTGCCCTGTGACTATGACGGAGTTTTTGAAAACGGTTTCAGGTGAATTGCGAACTCCGGTGAGATACTATGACTCCGGCTGCGCGGTAAGCAGGGTCGCGGTTTGCGGCGGTTCCGGGGGCGACTATGTCGCCGCTGAGCAAATCGCCCGGCACGGCTTCGATACGCTCGTAACCGCCGACATTAAGCACGGGCAATGGCTGAACGCGTCAAAGCTCGGACTTAATTTGATTGATGCCGACCACTTCGCTACGGAAAATGTAATCATTCCCGTAATGCGCGACCGGATTTCGGAGCGCTTTCCCGAAATTGAAGCGCGTGTCTCAACACGCTATGGTCAAACAGTCAGGTTCTTCGGTTGGGCAAGCGCGTAGTTCAGCGCGGAATCCACAGAACTAACGATTATGAAGTTCAGCTTTGCGCGGACAATAGGGTCAATTTCCGCAAGGTCAGCCTCGTTTCCGCGCGGGATAATTACTGTGTGAATTCCGGCGCGCAGCGATCCCATACTCTTCTCGCGCAGACCGCCGATAGGCAAAACTCGCCCGCGCAGGGTAATCTCGCCCGTCATCGCGACATCGCCGCGCACGGGCTTGCCGGTAAGCGCGCTGATAGCGGCAACGGTAACCGCCAGTCCGGCGCTGGGACCATCCTTTGGCGTCGCGCCCTCGGGGAAGTGTATGTGAATATCCCTATCCTTATAAAACATCGGGGCAATCCCAAGTTCCGTCGCTCTGCCGCGTATGTAGCTGTGAGCGGCTTTGGCGGACTCTTTCATCACATCGCCGAGATTTCCGGTAAGTTCTAATTTCCCCGTGCCATCCATTACATTAACCTCAACGTCAAGCACTTCGCCGCCAACGCTTGTCCACGCAAGTCCGTGCGCTAACCCGACCGAATCGCTTAAACTCTCTTCATCGCGCTTGTACTTTTTCGGACCGAGCATCTCTTCAAGGTTAGATACACGCACGTTGACGCTTTTAAGGCTTCCATCCGCGATTTTCCCCGCCGCTTTGCGGCAGATAGACGCAAGCTCGCGCTCTAATGCGCGTACACCGCTCTCCCGCGTATAGTCCGCGATAAGCAAGAGAATCGCATCGTCGAAAACGCGCAATTGCCGAGTTTGCAAGCCGTGCTTAACGCGCTGTTTGGGCAGCAGATGCCTTTTAGCGATAATCAGCTTTTCTTCGTCCGTGTAGCTGGGGATTTCGATGATTTCCATTCTGTCAAGCAGAGGTTCCGGAATTCCCTCTCGGCTGTTAGCGGTTGTGACGAAAAGGGTATCGGACAAATCGAAAGGTATTTCGAGATAGTGGTCGCGGAAAGCGACGTTTTGCTCAGGGTCAAGGGCTTCCAACAGAGCGGCTGCCGGGTCTCCATGATAGTCGTGTCCGAGCTTGTCGATTTCGTCAAGCAGAATCAACGCGTTTTTACTGCCGGCGCGTGAGACCGCTTCCATAATGCGCCCCGGCATTGCGCCGACGTAGGTTTTACGGTGCCCGCGAATATCCGCCTCATCGTGAATCCCGCCAAGGGAAATGCGGGCGATTTTGCGATTAAGCGCTTTGGCGACCCCGCCGGCTACGCTTGTTTTACCGGTTCCCGGCGGACCGATTAGGCAAAGGATTCCGCCCTTAGCTTTAGGTGAAATCTGCCGCACGGCGACAAACTCCGTTATACGTTCCTTGACCTTATCCAAGCCGTAGTGGTCGGCATCAAGTATAAACCGAGTGCCTGCCGCGTCAATACGCTCCTCTGTCGCCGTATTCCACGGCAATGCCAAGCACGCGTCAAGATAACCGGCGACAACGGACGCGTCACCCGAGGCCGGATGAGCCTTTTTCAAATGCTCACATTCTTTAAGCAGCTTGTCCTGTACTTCCTCCGGCAAGTTCAGGGCAAGGATTTTCTCGCGGTATAAGGCGGCTTCATTTTCGTTGTCGTCGGGAACAGCTTCACCAAGCGAGCGCCGAATAATATTAAGCTGCTCACGAAGTATACGCTCACGCTGACCATTTTCCATATGCTGCACGGTCGTCAGTCGGATTTGGTAATCAACCTCTAAAAACGCTATCGCGTCAAGCAGAAATTGATTAAGAAGTTTAAGCCGCTCCAACGGGTCAAGTGTTTCCAGAAGTGCTTGCTTTCTCTCCGGCGGCAAGAAAACGTCCTGAGCGATTAAATCCGACAATTTCCCGGGCAGAACCGCATCTTTGACAAAGATCGGAACGTCCTCATCATCATTATTTGTCATACCGGCGTAGCGTTCGCGCAGGGCGTTAGTTTTTGCCATAAGTTCCGTCATTTCTTCCGTTAACCCGGCAGAGAATTCGCCGTCAGCATCCGGCAGATTTTCTACCTTGCCGACAAATGCCGGAGCTCGCTTGGTAATTTGAATCACCTTGCCGCGGCTTTCGCCTATACATAAAGCGCGCGTACCCTCCGGACTGTTAAGTACTTGCTTGACCTTGGCAATGGTACCCACGTCATACAGACCATCGGATCCCGGCAGCGAGTTCGACTCCGGGCTTTCGTCCGTTTTCCCTGACAGCAAAAGAATTTCTTTGCTGCGGCTTGTAATCGCGGCATTGAACGCAGCGATTGCGAATTGGTCATCAAGTTCAAAGTTCACCCTCGCCCCGGGAAAAACCGTCAGACCCCGAAGAATTAAAATTGGCATTGAGCGCATATTAAGTCCGCCTTTCATTAGGTACCTGATATTTTAACACAAGAAAAAAATTTTTTCAATAGGCAATTGAACCGGAGTTGCCGCGGAAGTACGAGGATGGTTACAAAGTCAGGGACAAAAACATTCAGCTGAATTCAAACATTATACGAAAACACGTAATAAATTCGATCAAAACCCGCCTTGACAGCCTCGGCGTCAAACGACCAATCTCTCGCCTGCTTTTCGATAACCTTCTCGACCCTGCCGACATCATTCCGCTCCTCAAGCCTAAATAGTTACAAAACTAAAGCGGGCTGCCCTCGGCAAAAAAGCGATTGACATTTGAACGCTTTAGCGGTAGAATGTAAGGAGTGGTGTAGATGATAAGAGTCAAAGGAGGCTGACGTGAAAAAGAACCTTTATGCCAAAATCAAAGAGTCTCTTGCCTCGGTTCTGCCTGTAACGCTGATAGTTTTGATTTTGAGTGTTTCGCTTGTCCCTATGACAGGTGAAATGGTTTTTATGTTTTTGGTCGGAACCGCGCTTTTGATTGTCGGCATAGGGCTGTTTACGCTCGGCGCGGACGCCTCAATGATTCTTATGGGCGAGAAAATAGGCGCGGGCGTCACAAAAACCCGCAATCTCTTGCTTATTATAGCATGCTGTCTGATTATCGGCATCTTCATAACGGTCGCGGAACCCGATTTGCGCGTACTTGCGGAGCAAGTTCCCATTGTCGAGAATGCTCTGCTGATAATAAGCGTAGCTGTTGGCGTTGGTCTGTTCTTGATGATCGCGTTCCTGAGAATTTTTCTCCGAGTTAAGCTGTCGCGTTTGCTGATGATTCTGTACGCGGCGATATTCGCGCTCGCGCTTTCGCCGCTGATTCCAAGCGAATTTATTCCTATCGCGTTCGACAGCGGCGGAGTCACAACCGGACCGATCACGGTTCCGTTCATACTGTCGCTGGGAGTCGGACTCGCCAAGATTCGCGGTGACAAATCCACGGATGACGATACATTCGGCTTGGTTGCGCTGTGTTCCGTCGGACCCATTCTGACGGTGCTGATCCTGGGCATTATAAGCGGCAGCCATAATGTCAGCGCCTCGCTCTCGGAGGCGAGTGTCTACTCCGATGTAAGGGCTGTATTCGGGGAGTTTATCGGCGCGTTTCCGCGCTACATAGCAGAAGTTGCTCTTGCCCTGCTTCCGATTGCCGCGCTCTGCGCCGCGTTCAGGCTGCTTATGTTCAAACTCGGCAAACAGGAAACCTTAGAGGTGCTTATCGGTTTTGCGTTTACGTTCCTCGGACTCGCGCTCTTTCTTACCGGTGTAAACATAGGATTTATGCCCGTCGGAATACACCTCGGACGCGCGCTTGCGGAGAGCGATAAATGGCTTCTGGTGCCGCTCGGCGCAATCATCGGATATTTCATCGTTTCCGCCGAACCTGCCGTACACGTTCTGAAGGAGCAGGTTCAGGACGTCACACAAGGCAAAATCAGCGGCAAATCGCTCGGATTCGCGCTTTCAATCGGCGTTGCGGCATCTGTCGGCATAGCGATGCTGAGGATTCTGACCGGAATTGACCTTATATGGTTCATAGTGCCGGGCTATCTGTTCTCGCTGATAATGACCTTCTTTGTACCCGGCGTATTCACAGCGATAGCGTTCGACAGCGGCGGGGTTGCGTCCGGTCCGATGACGGCTACTTTCCTGCTCCCGTTCGCTATGGGCGCGTGCGCGGGTGTAGGCGGGAATATGGCACGGGACGCGTTCGGGGTTGTGGCAATGGTCGCAATGACGCCGCTCATTACCATCCAATTGCTCGGACTTGCGGCGCGGTTCTCCGGCAAACGGCAAATCGCAGCCGCGCCGAATACTCTTGACGAAATTATTGACGTTTCGGAGGTGTTTTAATGAAAGTGATTACCGCTATTTCCGATTATGACAAGCTCGGAAAACTGGAGGAAGTCTTTATTAAGGAAGGCACCAACTTTCGTTTTTCTTTTCCGGGATTCGGTTCCGCGGAGAGTGCCGTCTTAGAACTGCTCGGACTTGGAGAGAACCGCAAAGCGGTTCTTATGGGAATCGCTCACGATGACGGAGTTCAACGCATATACAGCAGATTGGAACGCGATATGAACTTCCATCGCGCCGGGAGCGGAATCGCGTTCTCTGTCCCGCTTAACTCCGCAAGCAGAGCGATTTTGAAAATGACGGCTAACTCAAAAACTATGGAGGCTAACACTATGTCCGAACATTCTTGGGAACTTGTGATCGTAATATCTAACCGCGGTACATTTGAAACCGTTAAAAAGGCCGCCGACCGCGCAGGAGCGCGCGGAGGCACTCTCATACACGGACTCGGCACCGGCGCTAAGGAAGCGGAAAAATTCCTCGGCATCAGTATTCAGCCGGAAAAGGACATATTCCTCATTGTCTGCCCCAAAGAGCAATCCGGCACTATAATGAGTACCATTCTTGAAGAAACCGGTCTGTCAAAAGAGGGCAGCGGAATCTGTTTCAGTATCCCGGTAGACGCTACTCTCGGACTGTACACCGTACCCGCCGCGCCCGAACCCGACTCCGGTGATGCCGAGGAACTAACCTATGAGGAGTAGTTTTCGACCGCGTCCGGCGGAAATCGAACTTGGGAAAGCGGTCTGAACCCGCGGCGGCAAACATTATGTTACTACTCAGCTGCCCTGAAAACGCGGCGACGGAACCGATAGAATTTTCAAAAATGATGTTTCATACAAACCGGTTCTACTCCCGTTACCGTGGTACCGTAGGCACGGCAAAAGCATATACATTTTTCCCGTTTATCTACCCATCTAATACCGTAGTTTCTTAGCCAAAATCTTGTTAAATGTGTAAATATGAGCGTATAATTCTGTGTATTTATGCGGCGTCCTTCTCAAAAACAGGTATTTTTATCCGTTTTTGTGTATGTAGCTGAGCAGCAAAAAAGTAAATGCTTTTGCCGTGGTACCGTAGGAAAAAGACCTTGACAAATATGTTTGTTTTGATATAATCTTGCATTGAGAGGGACTGTATTCCGAATCGGTTTACTTCCGCAACTCGACGGCATATCTCTTAGCCGGGCAATTCCCAAGATTTTTTACCATACAGGAGGACAATCTATTATGAAGCCCTTGAAAAAGTCCGATTACCGCGCCGAACGAAACTTCCCATCGGCAAAATTCAGGCGCGCCCTTGCGTGCGTACTTACTGCCGCGCTCCTGTTGGCGATGTGCGCGGAGATCGCCTTGTCCGCGCCAAGTTCAAGTCCGGATAACGACCAGTATTACTTTAAAACGTATACCGCGCCGGATCCGGTATTGCTGAGCGACGGTTCAGAGTCCGGAACGCTGTCCGGCGGCAATAACGCTATTGTGACGAAAGACAAGGACGGCTATACGGTGGATTATGGTGTTACCAATGTAATGGGGCAGAATAAGGCATCCCCGGCACCGGGAACCATCTACCGTTCCGCCGCCGTAATCACTAATGACACCGACGAGACTTGGATCTTAGACAAGGAAGCTCCATTTACCGCCCTTTCGTGGGCATATCTTACGCGGTCTAGCCCGTATGACACCTATGATTACTACAAAGAAGTGATGGACAAATGGCTTATCTTCAAGTTTGAGATAACCGCCCCGAACTCGAATACTCAAACACTCTGCAATTACTCGACCATAACTGATTTTTCCGGCAATGACGGCTATCACTTCCCGGACGAGAGTAATTCACACGTTTTTCGGCCCGAATCCTTGGACGGCGATTACTACGCGAAAGCGCCTATTGCAGTTGATGATGCCGTTGTGTTGAAGCCCGACGAAAGCATAAGCGTTACTTGGAACTTCGGTATGGCGTGGGAGAGCGATAACGGAACGCAGGCTATGTATATGGACTTCAACTTCCGCGTTAAGTTCCGAAAAGAGACTTCATCGACCGAACCGCCGCCCGCGCCGACGCAGGAACCTGATCCTACGGCGTCCCCCGACAGCGAGGATAATTCGGACGATGACGAACCTTCACGTCCGAAACCTCCGGCAAGCGGCGCATCTTCGGGCTCGGACGCCGCGGAGAACGCTCCCGCCGCCGAAGAGTGGATAGAACCTTACATCTTCGGCTATCCGGATAGCACGTTCAAGCCTGATACGGGTATTACGCGCGCGGAATCGGCGGCTATTTTCGCGCGGCTCAGCGGCGAGTACACCATCGGTGCCGAGGGTCAAGCTTGGTACGAGCCGTCTCTGGATCGAGCGGTCAAAAACGGTATTCTCAAAGGCTATCCGGACGGCAGTTTGCGTCCGAACGCACAGATTTCCCGCGCCGAATTCGTTGCGCTTATTGAACGCGACGCAAACAATCTGTCGAGCGGCAATATCCCGTTTGCCGATGTTTCCGAAACGCATTGGGCAAGAGACTACATCGCCTCGATACTTGCCAAAGGCTTGATAACCGGGTATCCGGACGGAACATTTCGCCCGAGCGATCCGATCACCCGCGCCGAGGCGGTAACGATTATCAACTCCTACATTGAGCGCGCCGGCATTGACGCGGTATCTCCGTTCAGCGATATAAGCGCGTCCTACTGGGCGTTCCGCGATATTTTGGCCGCAAGCGTCAGACATACCGCGCAGAAAGCAACTCGCGTTCCGGACAGCTACACTAAGATTTTACTGCGTTCCGCGGATGACTTTTCGCAGAGTACACAGCGGACGCAAGAATAGCGCATCCCGCATCCGCTTTCCGACCGCTTCTCGGCTATTTCTCGGCGTTATTGGGCATGGTTTTCACAAAACCGTGTTTTACGCGCCATCGACACTCGTCCGGACGCTTCCGAAGCGGCAATCGAAACTATGCGGCACCGGGCAAACAAAGCGGTTGACACAATGGACTTGCCGGATGCCGCGTCGATGCTTGCGTATCGCTCAAAACGCTTCGTTTATGTGTTCCACAAAATCTTTAACGTCGTTGAACTCCAGATATACGGACGCAAAACGCACATACGCAACCTCGTCAAGCGATTTTAATTTGCTCATAACAAGTTTTCCTATTTCGTTAGTGGGAATCTCGTTTTTGTTAACTGAATGTAGTTCGCGCTCGATTTCATCGGTAATACGAATCATCATTTCGGAGCTGACAGGACGCTTTCGGCATGCGCGTTGTAACCCGCTCATCAGTTTTGTACGCTCAAAGTCTTGGCGTGTGCCATCCTTTTTCACGACTGTCATCGGCTGGTCTGTGGTTTCAAAGGTTGTGAAGCGATTGCCGCACTCTAAACATTCCCGCCTGCGCCGAATGGAGTTTTCCACCGGTCGGGAATCCAACACCTTACTCTCCGGATGTGAACAAAACGGACAACGCATAATTTTACTCTCCTTATTACAAGTCAATTTTTTTACAGACAATTATGCCGCTTGAATACGCCCATTCAGAGTGCTGTACTATTCGGTATAATAGCGTCCGCGTATGCTTTTGACACGCTCTAAGGCGCTGATTAGAGTTGACCGCGGACAAGCGACGTTAAAACGCTGAAAGCCCGCACCCTCCGGACCGAATATCGTGCCGCTGTCAAGCCACAGTTTCGCGTCTCGGATAAGCGCGAGTTCAAGCTCCTTCTGCGAAACCTTCCACGCCCGAAAGTCAACCCAAAGCAGATAAGTAGCTTCCGGCGTGATTAGTTTAAGCTCCGGCATATTGCTATTCAAATATGAATCCGCGAAGTGAATATTTCCCAGAATGTATTCCCTGACCGCGTCAAGCCAGTCGTCACAGTCGGAGTACGCGGCGCGGGTCGCCTCCAAACCCATCAGGTTTATCTGACTGAGACCCATCGCGTTGTACTCATATTTGAATCGTTTGCGAAGGTCAGGGTTAGCGATAAGTATATTCGACATAGTAAGTCCCGCTGTATTAAACGATTTGCTTGCGGCGGTACACGTCACCGTAAACTCCGCAATCTCCCGCGACAACGAGGCGAATACCATATGCGTGTTCCCCGGATATACAAAATCCTGGTGAAGCTCATCGGACACAACGATAACTCCGCGCCGCCCGCATATATCCGCTATCCGAATAAGCTCGTCCCTTTGCCATACACGACCGACAGGGTTATGCGGATTACAGAGAATGAACACTTTCGCGTCCGCCGCCTTAACGTCAAAGTCGTCAAAGTCTATTTCATAGCGTCCGTTAACAAGCCGCAACGGACTGTTAATCAATTTGCGTCCTTGCCTTTCGATAGCCTCGCTGAACGGATAGTAGACCGGACGCTGAATCAGCACTCCTTCGCCCGGCTCGGTAAAGGCTCTGACAGCGATATGCAGCGCGTTGACTACGCCGAAGGTTTTAACAAGCCATTGCGGCTCGATGTCCCAGTTATGGCGGCGCGCAAACCATTTTCGCAGTACGTCGGTATAAGGCGCGGTGCTTTCGGTGTAGCCGTACACTCCGTGTTCCGCACGTTTGATCAGCGCGTTGGTGATAGCGGGCGCGGTACGGAAATCCATATCCGCGACCCACATCGGAAGCGCGTCCGCGGGCCGACCGCGTTCCTCCGGGCTGTATTTCAGGCTTTCCGTGCCGTATCTGTTTATCGGCGTATCAAAATCGTATTTCATAAGTATTCTCTCATTTTTTAAGATTGTATTTAAGCTCGTCCGGAGTGACATTAGGGTTATGATAACGCGCTTTCCCGACAGTAGCGGTCTGATACTCAATCGCCTCATTGGGACACCAATGCAGACAAGCAAGACACTGCTCGCATCTGTGCCTGAACGCAACGCCGCCGCTTGCCGACAGTTCGATATTGTTCGCGGGACAGAGCCGCACGCACAGACCGCACTTCGTACACCGATCAGTAACGGCGAAGTCCTTGTCCGACTGCGACAAATCGGGAGCGGCAAACTCTCGGACAGCGCGTAACAGCGGATTGCCCTCACGCAGTATATCTTCCTGCCGGATATCCTGAACGATTCGGTTAAGTGTATCCTCGGCGGCGGCGAGCTTAGGAGCCGGATTAGCCGCGTCCGCGTCGCCGAATACAATATAGTTGTCCACAGTTACAAGCTCTGCGGCGTAGCTAAGCGTAATACCATTCTTGCTCAGCAGATTCGAGAGTATCCCCGCGGACGCCCCGGCGAAACCTCCGCAAGTCACTACCGCGAATACATATTTCGCTCGCGGCAAACTAAGCGATTCCGCGAACTTGCTGACCATATTCGGCAAACCGTAAGCGAATACCGGGAATACAATCCCGACTACGTCCGCGTCGTCCGTACACTCTCGACCGGCGCAGTCCGCGATAGGGTACAGATCCGCGCCGATACCATCCGCTATCTTCTTTGCCGCGTCGTAGCTGTTGCCCGTTCCGGAGAACCAGTAAACCCTTTTCATCAGCAAAAGTCACCCCTTATAACTGAATTCAAATCAGCCGATTCAGCCGATAGTGACGCGTGTCATATTCTCCGCTTCAATCGGCGCGTCATATTGGTCGGTAACCGCGCCGGCAATCGTGTCCAACACGTCAAAGCCGCTTATCAGTTTGCCGAAAGCGGCGTAGTTGCCGTTAAGATGCGGCGCGTCATCGGTCATAATGAAGAACTGACTGCCGGCACTGTCGGGGTCGTTCGTTCGCGCCATAGACAGAACTCCGCGCGCGTGTTTTATGTCATTCTGAAAACCGTTACGGGCAAACTCTCCCGTAATTGTCCAGTCCGGACCGCCCGTGCCGTCGCCGTTGGGGTCGCCGCCTTGAATCATAAACCCGGGGATAATCCGGTGAAATGTCAGCCCGTCGTAAAATCCGCTTTTTGCGAGCTTGATGAAATTCTCCACAGTTGCCGGAGCGGCATCCGGATACAGTTCCGCTTTCATAATGCCGTGAGGAGTTTCAATCGTTGCCGTAAGTTTTTCCATATGCTTGTTTCCTCCTATTTACAATTCTGTATAATACCTTGTCAAGTCATTTAGATGTACTTCCGAGCGACTTGGATGTGCTTCCGAGCGACTTGGATGTGCTTCCGAGCGACTTGGATGTGCTTCCGAGCGACTTGGATGTACTTCCGAACGACTTGGATGTACTTCCGAGCGACTTGGATGTGCTTCCGAGCGGCTCAGATGTGCTTCCGAACGACTTGGATGTACTTCCGAGCGACTTAGATGTGCTTCCGAGCGACTCAGATGTGCTTCCAAGCGACTCAGATGTGCTTCCGAGCGACTCAGATGTGCTTCCGAGCGACTTGGATGTGCTTCCGAACGACTTGGATGTACTTCCGAGCGACTTGGATGTGCTTCCGAGCGACTTAGATGTAGCTCCCGAGCGACTTGGATGTACTTCCGAGCGACTTGGATGTACTTCCGAGCGACTTGGATGTACTTCCGAGCGACTTAGATGTGCTTCCGAGCGACTCAGATGTAGTTCCAAACGGCTCAATAATAGTATGCAATCCGCGGCGCGAATATTCCGTCATCGGTCTTTGAATACCGCCGCGATTGACTTATACGTCATATACAAGTCCGCCTTGGAAATCAACTCCCACGGCGCGTGCATAGACAGCACGGGAACGCCCGCGTCTATCGTCTCAATGTTGCGGTTTGCCATATAGAGAGCCACCGTGCCGCCGCCGCCGGCGTCCACTTTGCCGAGTTCACCCATTTGCCACGCAACGCCGTTATCGGCAAAGACGCGGCGCAGAACGGCGATTGTCTCCGCGTTAGCGTCGTTGCTGCCGCTTTTCCCGCGGCTGCCGGTATACTTCATAAAGCATACACCGTGATTCAGCGCGGCGTTATTCTGTTTATCGCTGACATCCGCGAAGTTTGGGTCGAACGCGTTGCATACATCGTTGGAAACGCAAAAGCTCTCCGCGAAGCAATCGTCAAGACTGACGCCCTGACTTCGGGACAGGGAACCCATAAAGCGTTCAAAGGCTCTGGACTGCATTCCCGCCGTTCCGTCGCTGCCTATTTCTTCCTTATCTACGAGCATCGCGACCGCTGTCCGCTCCGGAATGCCCTCGAATCCGCATAGCGCCGTCAGCGCGGCGTAACCGCAGGCGCGGTCATCGTGCCCGTAGCCGCCGACAAGGCTGCGATCCAGCCCCACATCGTGAGCCTCGTGCGCCGGAACGACCTCAAGCTCGGCGGAGAGGAAATCCGCTTCTGTAATGCCGTATTTTTCGTTGAGCAGTTTCAGTACACCGAGCTTGACTTTGTCCTTTTCATTGTCACCGGAATAATCCGGACAAGTCCCGAACAGAATCTTCAAGTCCTCGCCCGGGAAAGCGTCTCGAAGTGTTTTGGCGTTTTGCTTTTCACCTAGGTGCGGCAGTATGTCCGTAATAACAAAGCGCGGATCCTCCGGGTCGGAACCTATTGACACTTTAATCTTCTCGCCGTCGCCGCGAATAATAACTCCGCGGATCTCCAGCGGAATAGTATGCCATTGGTACTTTTTCACGCCGCCGTAATAGTGTGTGCGCAGATACGCGATTTCGCTGTCCTCGTAGAGAGGGCTTGCCTTAAGGTCAAGACGCGGAGCGTCTACATGCGCAACCGCGATATTACAGCCTTCGCGCAGAGACTTCACGCCGATAACGGCAAGATAAATCGCTTTGCCGCGGTTGTTGAAGTATATCCTGTCGCCGGTCTGAACCTTTTCGCCGGGAACGTATTCTCGGAAATCGCGTGATTTGGCATACTCAATCGCGAACTCCACGCACTCACGCTCTGTTTTGGCGATGTTCAGGAACGCTTTGTATCCGCTCGCGTACTCGTGGATCTGTGAAATCAACTCCGGCGAAGCGGTTTCGTAAATGTTTTTTGCGCTGTACAGTAAATCAGACATAGCAAATACCCTCCGTATTAAATTTGTAATCGCGCAACAGACCATTTCAGACGATTCCGCGGCACCGCAATGGTCGGCGACCCTAATGCCGACTGCTTTAACGCCGACTGTGTTTCGCGACTGGCACCCCCGGCGCGAATCGAACGCGCAACGACTCCTTAGGAGGGAGTTGCTATATCCATTTAACTACAGGGGCACTTTCGGATGTCGGGTTTTGCGGCTAAGGCTCAATTGAGTGATACAATTCCAGCAAGAAATCATCGCCGATGTCCGGGCGTATAATTTCAATAGGAACCGCTGAACCATCTCCGTCCATTATATCATCCCTAAGCTGAAAAGTCAAGCCGAATTTATAGCCGTAGTTCTCCGCCGAAGGAGTATCGCATCCCAGCATACAGGCCGCGGCAAACAAAGCCCCTGTTTTACGGCGGAACAAAAGTTCGCGGTCAGCATATGTGCGTAAATCCATATACTGTCCTACGCAGACGTCAAATGCCGCTTGCGCCAGAATTTCAACATAGCGCGGCTTACCCGAACGCGCCGCGATACCGAACGCTAACGCCTGAAGCGCGTCTCCCGCCAGCAGAGCCTGCCACTCTCCGAACGCTTTGTGAACGCTCGGCTTGCCGCGTCGGAAGTCATCGTTGTCCATACACGGTAAATCATCGTGTATCAGCGTATATGCGTGCAAAAGCTCAATTGCGGCCGCAAGCGGAATAGCGTCGGTTACGCGCTCTTTCGATATGCGCTCTCGGAATGCCAACGTCAAAATGCCGCGCAAACGCTTTCCGCCGCCGATCACGGCATATCGGAGCATCTCGTTAATGCGCAGTTCCGCGTCTGTCGGGTTCGGCGTCAGAGTTAGTGCCTCGTCCAGCGCGGATTCAACCAAATCGCGATAACGCGTGAGTTCCGCAGTGAATTGAGCGCTATGTTTTCCCGGCATATTTAAGCGTCCTCAATCGCAAATAGAGTCTCAAGCGGGGTTCCGTCAGGCGACTGTGAGAGCGCGATTATCTTTTGTTCCGCGTTTTGCAATTTAGCGGATGCGGTTTTGACAAGGCTTGCGCCCTCTTCAAACAAAGCCAGAGACTCATCCAAAGGAGCCTCGCCGCGTTCCAAAATTCTTACGATTTCCTCTAAGCGGACAACCGCTTGCTCAAATGTTTTTTCGTTCAGCACAGTATGCCTCCTAATCCTCAGTAAATATTAAGTGTTTTTGACGAACCGCTCCCCGCACTTGGGACATGTAATGTAAACTTTGCCTTTGCCCTTCGGGACGCGCAATGTGTTTTTGCAGCTCGGGCATCTGAAGAACTTATGCGTACCGCAACTCTCACGGCGTATTTTCCGGTTGCCGAACTCGTTTTTTATTTTGCCTAAAATTCCGCTGAACGCAAGGTTTTCGGCACGACGAGCTTCGACATTGCGCGACAAAATACGGAACAGCACATAACCGAGCAATCCCGTCTGAATAATCCAAATGACAAACCCCACAAGCGGAATCCAGCGGAATATGCTCAAAACGAATGAGAATATAAATACTGCAATGCCGAGGGCGTCAAATCCGTTGCGGCCATACATAAATTTGCTTATAACCGAAGAAATTTTGTAAAATAAATTCACAGAACACTTCCCTCCTTATCCGATATATTGGTATTGTAACTCATAATGGCGCATAGTGCAATAGGAAAACGTTAACAATTTGTAAACAATTTTTAGGCTCTTCGCTGTTTCAAGTGTGTGATACGAAATCCGGGTTGGCGGCTTCGAGATAAATCATAGCGATGAAGTTATCGATGTTCCCGCCCATCCCCCGGCACGTCACTTGATCTCTTGGATACGGCTGTTGATACCCTCTCCGCGAAGGATTTCAATGTGCCGATGTCCTTGCCTTCCCTTTTTGTCAATCAGAAGTTACACAACTAAATCGGGCTGTCTTTGGAGCAGCCCGATTTTGTTGTGTTACAATACATGGGTAACAGCAGGGAAAAGGCATACAGGACAGCCGTTGTGTGGTAAAATGGGGCTTGGCAGCAAACCAATAACGACACGAAGGAAGTCCTGTATGAGAGGGATTATATCACAGCCGGCGCACAGGCGCAAGCAGGTTAAGCGGCGAGTTGTCCTTCTTGGCGCGGCAGCTGTCATCACCGAACGTAACGTCAAGCCAGCCCGATTTAGTTTTGTAACTTTTGATTGACAAAAGTGGGAAAGTGTGCTAAAAAGGATGCATGGAAAATTATAAAAGGCTCCTGATAGGGAGTGAGCCGAGGTTGCTGAGGAAGCACAACGGGTATTATTACAAGGTAGGCGACATGCTGACAATTACAATATTGGGTAATTTTTGCGGATTGCGTGATTTGCAAGATATCCACGATTGGGCGAGCAATGTGGTGGTCAGGGAGTTTTTAAGGAGGCACTTCCGGATATGCGATTTGCCCTGTTACAGTTGGTTCACGCGGATGCTGAGAA
>JAITKN010000065.1 GCA_031278415.1 Oscillospiraceae bacterium | reverse complement strand
GAATCGGGCAGGGTCAGCGTCTTCAGATCATTGTTGCCGCAATGCAATTCTGCAAGCATGGCATAACCGGACACATCCAACGCTGTCAGCTCATTGTTGCCGCAATTCAAATATGTAAGCGCGGCATTGGCAGACACGGTCAACTCTTTCAGCTCATTGTTGCCGCAATTCAAATATGTAAGCGCGGCATTGGCAGACACGTCCAACCCGGACAGCTGATTCCAACGGCAATGCAAATATGTAAGCTCGGTATAACCAGACACGGTCAAGTCTTTCAGCTGATTGCTGTAGCAATTCAAAGATGTAAGCGTGTCAGAATCGGGCAGCACCAATGTCTCCAGTTCATTGCGGTAGCAAGACAAATCTGTAAGCTCGGTATAACCAGACACGTCCAACGCTGTCAGCTGATTGCTGTTGCAATCCAAAGATGTAAGCGTGTCAGAATCGGGCAGCACCAATGTCTCCAGGCTATTTGTGTGGCAACTCAAATTTTCAAGCGCGGTACAATCGGACACGTCCAACGCTGTCAGCTGATTCCAGTCGCAATCCAAAGATGTAAGCGCGTCAGAATCGGGCAGCGTCAGCGTCTCCAGTTCGTTGCTGTGGCAAGCCAAAGATGTAAGCTTGGTATTGGCGGACACGTCCAACGCCGTCAGCTGATTGCTGCCGCAATACAAATATGTAAGCCCGGTACAATCGGACACGGTCAACTCTTTCAGCTCATTGCCGCCGCAATACAAATATGTAAGCTCGCTATTGGCGGACACGGTCAACTCTTTCAGCTCATTGCTGCCGCAATACAAATATGTAAGCGCGGTATTGGCAGACACGTCCAACTCGGTCAGATTAGTATATGAGCAGGTCAAAGATTTAAGCGCGGTGAAATGTTCAATGCCCATTAAAGAAGCAATGTTTACATAAGTAGAAGTATCATACCCATGAATATACAGCCCTGTACAAGCTTTAATCGCATTTATATTGTCCTGCGTCAGAGCGGTCTTCTTAGCGTTATGATCAAGGTAGAAATTGTTTTTCAAAACTTCTTTCGCCACATATGTCCGAAAATGTTGATCCGGAAACGCCTGTTCAAGTTTGGTCTCACCGGCAACGAGTCCCGCGACGCTTGTTGGTTCCGGCGGTTCTTCCGCCTTAGCGGTCAGGTTGAGTGTAAAACTCGGCGCGAGGGTTATCAGGAGCGCGACCGCAATCGCGAGCGTAATAAATCGGCGTAAATTTACGTTAAATGACGAAAATCGGGGGGGGGGGGGGTAAATTTATTGTTAAATTTTACCATTTGGGGTAATCTCCTTTGTGCGCAAAAATTTTTGTATTTGCATTGTACCACGGCGGAATGGCGGTGTCAAGCACTTTTTTGTAAATTTCAGAGAATGTTTTGCGCGGATGGGTTTCGGGCGTTCGACCGCCAATCAAGTCTGTTATTGCGGCGCTGTCAAATGCCGGTCTTCAATTTATTCCGCCGCGTATAAAACCGGCGGCAAAGAGAGTTTTTACGCAATCGCGCACACTGCTCATAACGTCGGCGTATATATCATTTTCATCATCGCAAAACAGCTTCGCGAGCGATACGTCAGACAGAGTGAAGGAATCCGCGCGATTCTTTATTTCACGCCACACCGCGGCGAAATCGGCGTCCATTGTCAATATTTTCCCCGATGCGGGACAATATGCGATAATCTCATCGTCAAATGATACCTCGCGTACTTCTCCAAGCTCAACGGGAAGTTCAACGCCGTCCATTATCAGCTTCATAGTCGTTTCCTCCGCTTATCCGTCTGTTAAATCGCCGCGCCGCTATCTGTCATCAGTAAAAGCGCACATCCCTGAAGCCAAGCGTCTCTGCGGCTTTTAATTGTTTGCTTTCAGCTCTGAGGTTCCGCCGCCGTATGTATCGTTGGCGGAACCAGCGACAGGACTTCGTAGTCCGCCCAACCCTCAACACGACGAGCAGACCAACCAAGGCAGCGCTTCCCTTGCAGTACCTTAGAAAACACAAAATCATAATATCTGCGGATTTGCGCGCATGACCATTTCCGGAAATATCGATCCGCTGTCATTGCCTCAAGCGGACAGTTCCCGCGGCAGAACCGGAACGCGGCGCAATCGCCGCACTCATCATAAAGTCTGCGCACCACCGGTGCTATCCTGTTTTCAAAAGCATCGTAAAATTTAACCGCGCCGCCGGACACTTCCCCGATATGCGAAACGTTACCGTATGCCTCCAAACATGAAACTATTTTCCCGTTCGGAAGCAGCCATGGACACATAGTAAATAAAGCTCCGCAAAAATACGTTGTTTCTCCGTTCGGGAAAACAGGCGTACTCATATGCTTTTCAGGGTATTCGCGCCTTACATACCGCAAAGCGGCAATGTAGGAATCAAAAAAGTCAGTTGGAGGAGTCTCCATAAAATCATCGCCGCTGAGCGCTCGCCCCTGCGGCATCGCGGGCATAACGCTCCAATCGGCAAAATCATAGTTCGCGCATACAAATTTCGCCATATCAGTCATACGCTCAAAATCTTTCTGCCAGATGGTGGAGCGCAAAAACAGCCGCGTTCCGTATTTATTAAAAGCGCGGATCGAGCGATCGGCGATTTCAAACGACGCGGCGCGGCCGCCGACTCGGCGATTTGCGTTTTGCGTGTCAGGCAACCCGTCAAAAGATAGCATTACTTGGTTGACGTTTCCGGCGATAAACGCTATCTGCTCTTCCGAGAGCATACCGTTTGTAGTAATCTCTACGCTATATTCGATGTCATTCCGCCGCGCCATCTCGACTATGTGTGAAACCACAGTTTGAAACAGCGCCCAATCATAAGTAGGCTCTCCGCCGCCGGTAAAAATCACTTGAAGCGGCGGTCTCTTGCCGGTCAGCAATTCGTTCGTAAGTATATCGCGCATAGCTTTACGAACGTACGCTATCGCATCGTCAGCTGTAAGGGATCGCGCTTCGCCGCCCTTTTCCTCAGATTCAAAACTGCAATAATTGCACCGCATCTGACAGTTGTACGTAAGACATATTCCGATTCCGGCAAATAATTTATTACTGACGCAGCAAGGCGCCGCGATATATTCATCAAGACTGCGTTTCACGGCTCCAATGTCGTCGCCGGGCGGTATCTCGCGCTCAATAGACAAGCGAACATCGTCGGGCAGCGTTTGTCTGTAAAACAGCATCCTATCGCGATCAAATATGTAATCTCCTACTGAAAACGTCACGTTACCTCCCCCTGTTCTTATTGCAATCGGCAAAGGAACCGGCGGCACGCATTAACAAACTCAAATTAAGACCTAGCCGATATCTTCTGTTGCTTCTTCCTCGGCGGTACCGGCGTATGCCGTAGTAGAATATTGCTTCGGAGCGGGACATGTGGGCGCGGGATATGGCATGCCGGTAGGACATATGACATATCCTTGCTGCGTAGCGTTACAGTTCGCCTGTCCCGCAGCCGTATCGGGGCAAGTCACATGCTGCTCGTCCAATCCATCTATTATGAATGGTTCAAGGCGATCCGCGTCGCTGATCTTCGCGTCAAATCTAAAATGTTTCAGCTTTGCGCGTGCCTCTAAAGCAGAGTCGGGAAAAATGATTTTCAATCCATCATCTGACATAAATTTAATCCTCCTTCTTAATTAAAAACTAATATTGCCTCCGATTCCTTTGCCGCAAACGTATTATAACATAGCCCAAAAATAATGTCAATACCAATTTTTATTTTTGTCACAATTCACAATAATATCTTTCCGGCTTACATTTTCAGCACAGGGCGAGTTATAAGAATAGTTTATTCCCCAACGGAGGAAGCAAAGCGTAATATTACAAATGTTTAAGTGTATCTCTCTCATAAGATGTCGCTTTCAGGCACTGCATGTGTATAATACACTACTGACTTTACTTTGGCAAACTTCCGCCGGACTTACGTCTCTTGTTCCGCGCCTATACCGGACTTTAACTTGTCACTTCACGCAATTTCCCCATTGTGATAAAAATGTAAAATTATGCTTGACAAAATATCTCGGTATGGTATAATGACTGAGCAGGGCAAGGAGGCTCACTCTTTTGTAGCCCTGCGCAGTTTTAGCGAAATCCCAAAAATAATCTAACGGAGGAAACTTTTATGAAACGTGCGCTAACCCTAATTCTGGCATTGTGCTTTATCTTCACGATGTTTGCCGCTTGCGGCACTTCGGACAACGGCACAGGCGATGGCAGCAGCTCTGACAATGGCACCGAGGCATCAAGCACCGGCGGCAAGGTTATCAAAATCGGCATTTTTGAACCCGCGTCCGGCGACAATGGAGCCGCGGGAAAACAGGAAACGCTCGGTTATGAGTACGCCCACTCCCTCACACCGACCGTTGACATAGACGGCGAGACCTATACAGTAGAGCTGGAGTATGTCGACAATGAAAGCAGTACGGATAAAGCCGCCACAGCGGCAAGTACGCTTATCTCCAAAGGTGTGAGTATTGTGCTTGGATCTTATGGTTCTGCTGTATGTATTGCCAGCAGCCAAGTGTTTGCTGACGCGAAGATTCCGGTACTCGCGCCGACGTCAACCAATCCGCAGGTCACCTTGGATAATACTCACTATTTCCGTATGTGTTTCCTTGACCCGTTCCAAGGGACTGTACTTGCGAACTTTGCCGTAGAGCAGTTTGACGCGAAAAACGCGTATGTTCTGGCAAAGCTCGGCGACGACTACAGCGTAGGACTTGCCACGTATTTCCGTCAGGCGTTTGAGGAACTCGGCGGAACGGTTACGTATGAAACCTTTCCGGAAGGTACCAGCGACTACAACAGCTATGTGGTCAACGCTAAGAATTCCGGCGCGGACATTTTCTTCTCCCCGACCAGCACGGAAGCTGCCGCGCTCATTATCGAGCAAGCTACCGCGCAGGGTTGGGATAAGCCTATTCTCGCGGGAGATACGTGGGACAGCAACGTAATTACCTCCGCCGCAACCGGCAAGGATATTACGCTCTACATCACTACATTCTATCAGGAGGGCGGAAACATCGAGTTTGACAGCGGGTTCAAAGATTGGCTGAACGCCAATTCCGATAAGTTGGCAAGCAACAACGGCAACGACCAAATCAGCGCGATTTCCCCGATGGCATTTGACGCTTATTACGTTGCGCTCGAGGCGATTAAAAGCGCCGGAAGTACGGATTCCGTAGCTATCAACGAAGCGCTGTGGGATGTCCAATACAATGGTGTAACCGGTCATATTGAGTTTGACGAAATCGGCGACGCGAAACGCAGCGACGCGGTTGTCAAGAAAGTTAACTCCGACACCGGTCTTTGGGAGTATGTTACTACGCAAGGCGTAAAGTAACTGTCGTGACCGCGCGATGACACCAACTCGAATAGCGCGGGATTTTCCCCGCTGTTCGAGTTGACGGGAAAGGCACTGATTTTCAGTCAGTGCCTTTCATCATATCCGGAGGCGCGGCTCCGGATTATTTATTTTGCTCATATAAGTTCAATTTTACATCGGCCGGACGTGAGAATCTTCGATTCTCCCGACGCCTCACGTACAATCAAAGCGGCGTCATCGCCTATTGTTTCCGCAGTTACGACGCGGGTTCCGGCTTCATCCGTAAGCAATATCCGCCGTCCCGGCAGTACCGAGCGCGAGCGGTATTCGCTCATAAAGTTTCCGTTCGGGAGCTTAGAGTACAGAGCATAGAACTCTCTAACCGACGCGGCGACTAAGTCCGCGCGGAGGTCTTTTGGCGCCTCACGCTCGAATATACCGCCCGCTTTTGCGGCAATATCGTCCGGAAACGCGCCGCCATAAAGGTTCAGCCCTATTCCGAGGTGTACGTACTCCGCTATGCCGCCGGATGTTAGTGTCGCTTCCGTGAGTATTCCGGCAACCTTTTTGCCGCGGCAGATTACGTCGTTGACCCATTTGATTCCGGCAGGTATTCCCGCGATTGCCTCTATAGCTTTCGATACGGCGATTGCCGCAATTACGGTGATCGCAGTCGCTTCCGCCGCGTCTGACTTCGGACGCAGCAACAGGCTGAAATATATCCCGCTGCCCTTAGGGCTGAAGAATTTCCGCCCGTACTGTCCGCGTCCGGCTGTCTGCTGTTCCGCAACAATGAGAAGGCCTTCCGGTTCCCCGAGTGACGCAAAGCGTTTGAGAATATTACCGGTCGAGTCTACCGTATCATACGCGGCGATTCTGAGTGGCATGTCCGC
The DNA here is from genome assembly GCA_031278415.1 of Oscillospiraceae bacterium. Lineage (GTDB taxonomy): Bacteria > Bacillota > Clostridia > Oscillospirales > Oscillospiraceae > JAISJH01. The sequence continues at coordinate 17,595 of JAITKN010000065.1, read as the reverse complement.
CAAAAGCTCCGAAAGGCGTTCGCCCGTCACGCGCTCTTTTTCACCCGGCTGAACAACTGATATAACCGCTTCGCAAGTTCCATCGCGGCGACGATTTTAATTGCGTCGCCCGGCAGAAACGGAACCACGCACTTAGTAAGAGCAACCGCGACGGTTGTCTTCATCACGAAGCAGAACCATATCGTGCCGGGTATATAGGTCGCAAGCGTTCCGAGTATCAACGCTATGACCATCTTAACGCGAGAGCGTCCTAATTTACCGTTAACCAACGCGCTGACAAGCACGGCAGTAAACAAATAGCCAATGATATAACCGCCCGTAGGCCCGACCAAATAACTAAGTCCCGCGCCTCCGCTTGCCGTAACCGGAATTCCGACGGCTACGAGTAAAACATACACCGCTGCGCTGATTCCCGCGCTCAGCGGCGGCAGAATCAGCGCGCACATATACACAGCAAGCGTCGCAAGGGACAACGGGACGCCGCCCGGCAACGGAATCGAAATTATCGCGCACACAGAGATAATTGCCGTGAACAGCGCGCATTTCGTCATTTGATTAATCTTCATACTATCACCCTTTATCTTCAGAATTTGACTACGAAAACACCGCGAGCATAAATCCCGCCGCAACCGCGCTTCCTATAACTCCGGCTACATTAGGACCCATCGCGTGCATAAGCAGATAGTTATTGGGATTGTACTTGCGCCCCACATCCTGCGAAACCCGCGCCGCCATAGGAACCGCCGAAACCCCTGCCGATCCGATCAGCGGATTAACCTTGCCTTTCGTCACAATGTACATAAGCTTCCCAAGCAACAGTCCGCCAACCGTAGACAGGCAGAATGCCAGCAACCCAAGCACTACAATGCCGATTGTTTTGAGTGACAGGAACCCGACATTCGTAACGCCGTCGGATCCGGCAAGATACCCTACGCTGGTCGCGCCAACTGTCAAGCCGAGAAAAATAGTGACAATGTTAATCAAAGCGTTCTGCACGGTATCCGAAAGCCGCTCTACAACGCCGCACTCTTTGAATAGATTGCCGAGCATAAAACACCCTATCAGCGGAGCCACCGACGGAAGAAGCAGTATGCAGAAAATGGTTACCGCAATCGGGAATATAATTTTCTCTGCTTTAGAAACTTCGCGAGCCTGAGTCATCACTACACGGCGTTCTTTGGCAGTAGTAAGAAGTTTCATCAAAGGCGGCTGAATCAGCGGGATAAGAGCCATATAGCTGTACGCCGCGACCGCTATGGGTCCAAGCAAATGCGGAGCAAGCCGAGTCGCGCTGTATATCGCCGTAGGACCGTCCGCGCCGCCTATAATGCCGATCGCCGCCGCCTCTTGCGGAGTAAAGGAGATGGGCGTGAAAAGTCCCAGTGATCGCGCAAGCATAAACGCCGCATAAATACCCAATTGCGCCGCTGCTCCAAGCAGCATCGACGACGGACGCGCAAGCATAGGTCCGAAGTCCGTCATCGCTCCTATACCTATAAATATCAAACAGGGGTAAATCCCCAGTTTAACGCCGAGATAAAGAATATCAAGCAGCCCGCCATCGTGCAGTACACGCCCGAAGTCAACCGGAGTGCTTTGATATAACTCATTGTGCATAAGTCCGCCGAACGGCAGATTCGCGAGTAACATACCAAATGCTATCCCGACAAGCAACAAAGGCTCAAACTTTTTGACAATAGCCAAATACAGCAATACGCACGCCAACGCAATCATTACAATGGATTGCCAATGCTCAAACAAACCGGCAAATCCCGACTCGCTGCCAAGTCTGTACAGAATATCTTTAATGTTCATTTTGTTCGCGCCTCATTCCAGTGAGAACAGCGGCGCGCCGGTGTCAACCTTAGTACCCTTCTCAACAGCCATCGCGCTGACTTTGCCGTCTCGCGGAGCAATAACTTCATTCTCCATCTTCATCGCCTCAATTATGACTACAACCTGCCCCTTTTTCACCTGAGTTCCAACACTTGCCGCTACGGAAATAACTACTCCGGGCAATGGAGACGACACCGTTTCGCCCGAAAGCGCCGAACTTGCCGCGGGAGTGCTTGCGACTTCCGCGGCGGACGCAACGGACGCCGCAACCGCGGGCTTCGCGGCGGGAACTGACGTCTGAACATCGTTCACGCTTACAAGTATAGCTTCGCCATGCTCAACGACTACCTCATACACTTTGCCTTTTAATGTTACATCGTATTTCATATTCTCAAATTCCTCAATCGTTATGAAAGTTTACTCAGACCTTTTGCCTGATTGAAATAAACCGAAGCTCGTTAAGCGGAGCTTGAAGTTCGTCCGCGACAATAGCCATAATCAGTGCCGCGGTTTGCTCATCTGTGTCATACAGCGCAATTTCTCCCAGCGAACCTGCCGCGGGAACTTTACCGTCTGACGCATCGCCGGACGTCACCGGTTCCGCGGCATCCGTCCGCGCGGAACCGTCTTTGTCGGCGTTTATCACCGTACGCGCAATCAGGCTTACCAGTTTGATTATCACTACTATGAACAATAGCGCCGCGAATACTATTACTATACCGAGCAGCGAAATCAACAACCCGTCAAGCATCGATAATTCCGTAAGCATTTATCAGTCCCTCCTGGTAATCGTGTAGCTTACCTTATTCTGCTCGCGATTTTCGCGGTCTTCAAAGAACTTTTCGGCAACTTGCGGGAACAGAATATACGACAGAACATCTTCTGTATTACGCGCAAGCGAACCTGCCGCCTTCTTTCCGTCTTCCATACCGGGCGCAAGCGTATCGGCGTAACGGGTTTCGAGGGGTTTTTCGTCGCCGAGTACTTTCGCGATCAAATCCTTGCTGACCTCGCCCGGCGGCGCGCCGTACTCTCCGCGCAGATACGCTTTAATCTCTTTGGAGACTATCTTATAGCGTTCGCCGGAAAGTACGTTCTGCGTTGCCTGAACTCCTACGATCTGGCTTGACGGGGTAACCAAAGGAGGATAGCCCAAGTCTTTGCGCACGTTCGGAACCTCGGCGAGTACCGCGTCAAACTTATCCATAGAGTTCTGCGCTTTCAACTGTGATACGAGGTTTGAAAGCATTCCGCCCGGTACCATATAGTTCAGCGCGTCCGCGTCCGTACCCATCACTTTGGGGTCGAGAAGTCCGGATTTGAGCGCTTCCGCTTGATACGGCTTAAAGAAGTCGTTGATTTCTTTAAGCTTGTCTTCCCTGACGTCCACATCACAGCCAAGCTGTTTCAGCGCAAACACCATCGTATTGGTCGAAGCCTGCGACGTGCCGCCGGAGAAGCACGATACAGCCGTATCAATAATGTCTACTCCCGCCTCGACCGCTTTAAGCAGCGTCATATATGCCAGTCCGGTAGTGGAATGTGTATGCAAGTCCAACCGCAGCTTACTATTCTCTTTTATCGCCTTGACGAAGTCCCCTGCCTCTTTCGGACTCATAACGCCCGCCATATCCTTAATACAAAGCTCCGAGGCGCCCATTTCCTCAATGTTTTTTATCAGCTTTATATAGGTCTCTAAGTTGTGCACCGGACTGGTAGTGTACGAGATCGCGACCTGCGCCGCTGCTTTGTTGCGAATCGTCTCCTTAACGGCGACTTCTATGTTGCGCAAGTCGTTCAGCGCGTCAAATATACGAATGACGTCGATCCCGTTCGCTATAGAGCGTTCCGTAAATGCCTTAACCACATCGTCCGGGTAGTGTTTATATCCGAGAATATTCTGACCTCTCAGCAGCATTTGCAGCTTAGTCTTTTTGACGTATTTCCGGATATTCCTCAGACGATCCCACGGATCCTCGTCAAGGTATCTCAGGCAGGAGTCAAAAGTCGCGCCGCCCCAACACTCCAACGAGTAATATCCCGCTTCGTCCATAGTAGTCAATATCGGCTCAAACTGTGAGAACGGCATACGCGTGGCAATCAGCGACTGGTTTGCGTCGCGCAGCACCGTTTCAGTAAACAGCACTTTGTGCATAAATATTCAACCTCCCTTATATAGATTTCCTGCTCCCGCGCCGGAGCCTTTAATGTTCATCATTCTAACATACCGATTTCAGAAATGCAAGAACTATTTTGCGAAATTTCATTTTTGTGCCGCGTACCATTATTACTCGTCTGCGAAATAGGCTCGCACCCGGCAAATATGTTAGTGTTCTCCGAAACTCTCGGGGTGTACCCCGCGCTCCTCGGGGTGTACCCCGCGCTCCTCGGGGTGTACCCCGCGCTCCTCGGGGTGTACCCCGCGTGTCGGGGATAGTTATCCGCGTGTCAGGGATAGCTATCCGCGTGTCAGGGATAGCTATCCGCGTGTCAGGGATAGTTATCCGCAATGTTTTGGAGAACGCCCTGACAACTGACGACTATTTTCTAACAACTATAAGAATGTATCCGGGGATTAACGCATAGTTATTATTTAACGGAGGTGAGGACGAATGAACGAGGAGAATTTTGACCTTGGATTAGAGCTTGCGAATCTGCTTACGCGTTCATCGGGTAACGCCGGAGGTGGTTCCGGCGCGTCGGGCGGCAGCGTCGGCACTCCGCGGCAATCGGATGAACGGAATTTTGAAACTTTGCTTACCGCGCTTGCGCCGTATTTGTCGGGAACGCAGATTCAGCGGCTTAACAAAGCGCTTGAGCTGGCGGAGCTTTTGCGTTCGGCGCGGCGGATTTTGCCCGGAATAGGCGGCGCGGCAGGGATGTAAAGGATGTAAACTCGATTTGCGCTGTGCCGCGCTATATCGTACAAATGCTGATGATTCACTTTGCTTTTATGTTTACTATTACTCCCCTGATTAAAATTCGCAAAAATTGACGCGTGATTTTCTGTACAGGACAAGTGAAAAGGCGATAGCTCCGACGCGTTGCAATCGCGTTTGGCAGGGTATCGCGGCGAAAAGAAAGGTCAAATGCGTAATATGTTAGTTTTGGGAGCAATAAATTACAATTTATTCGGAGCTGCCATATGGAATACAACAACATTTACAAAGGCAACGGCGAGGTAATCAGGGTTCCGAAACCGCCGCGCCAGGGTCCTCCTGTTCCGGTCGAGGGTCAGGACGCGCCGGCCGCGGAACCTATTCCGGCGCGTTCGGCGGAAAAGGCCTCCGCCGGCGCATCGCCCGGAGACCTTTTGCTTATGGCAGTACTTCTGCTGCTGTGGATAGAGCGTCGCGACGAGGACGCGCTGCTGACGCTCGTCGCGCTTCTGATGATATGATCCGTCGGCTTAATCGTATAGTGTTGCCGGCAGTTTGGTGTAATCATCGGCGACGGCGAAGGAGATCGTCCGCTTGTCGGGTGCCTGTCTGATAACGGCGTTCTCCAGCTTGCGTATTTCCGCCGGAAGATAGCCTTCGCACTCGGCAATTTGTTCGTCTATGCGGCGGCTGATTGCCGACAGCGCGGCGTTGAGGCCTTCCTCCGATTTGGCTGTAAGATATGCAAGTTCTTCAGCGGAAGCTCCGTCGCTGAAATAGAATTCCGCGAAAGAGTAGTCTTCCGCGTTCAGGCCGTACAGCATAAATCCGACTGCGTTATCAACGGCGTAAAGCGGGACGGAGAACGCGCCTTCCGAGAGCGCGGACGATATATATTCTTCCGGCGGCGTAAGTTCGGCTTTGTCGCGTTTGTCAGTCGATAAGAATACGATAATCGCAGCGACGACGACCAAGGCGGCGATTACCGCGCCGACAGCTGCCGATGTTCTTCTGCCCATTTGACTTCCTCCAATGTGTGTGATTTGAGAAACTCGCCCCATGCGGCGTATTGAGAGGGTTTAAGGTGAACGCCGTCGGACGCGCCCGCTTCTGCCAACGCGCCGTTCTCGTCAGCGAACGCGCCGAACATATCTATATAAAAGCAGCCGCGCTCTTTACACAGGGAAACGAGCGTATCATTCCGCTCGCGAATATGCTCATTGCTGAAGTTTGCGCCGCTCGAGTTTCGCGCGCCCTCCGTAACGGGAAGCATCGCCTGAACGTAAATCGCCGCGTTCGGCTGAGCATCCTTTATCGCGTCGATAACCTTACCGTAGTCCGCCCTGAAATCTTCCGGCTTTGAGCTGAGTTCATTCACGCCAAGCATAACGTAAACCTTGCCGTAAGTCTTGTGACCAAGCGCTTCCGGAATGGTGATATAGGAATTTCCCGCGCCGCTGATGACCTTCCTGCCGAATATGTTAATCGCCGTAACGGACTTTGCGGCGAGAAAATCCGCGGATTTCAAGTCGCCGTACAGTCGAAGCCCGACCGTCAGACTGTCGCCGATAAACACCGTATCGGAGAAATATTCGGCGTCAACCGTCTCTGATTCGGGCACCGAAACGCCGTACTCATAGCCGTAAACCGGATTGCCGAAGCCGTCGATGAAGGAGTACGGCGTCGGCGTAGGTTTCGGCGTGGGCGGTGCGGTAGGTTTCACCGCGGCGGTCGGTATCGGGGTAAGTCCGGGCGCGCGCGCGAGCAAGTCCGGCTCCGCGAAGCTCGTGACGGTCGGCGGCGCGGAGTGTTCCTCCGCCGACGATGGTTCCATTATTTTGCACCCCGAAATCAAAGCAGTCGGCAGTACAACTAAACATAAAGCCGCGAGCAATCGCGCGGTCTTAGAACTGCTTGTAAAATCTGTCATATATTCCACACCATCTGAACGCTGAGCGAACTCCGCCCGCGTCATATATTTTCTCACTAACATTATAACGAAAATGAGGCAAAAATACAATAGCAAAATAAAAAAATTTACGCTCAGGTGTTCGAGTGTCAAATATTGGTTGCAAAACGGTCGGGAAAAGGACAAGTATGTCGCCGGGGGATTTGAGTTCGAGACAAGTTTTGACGGAGTCGGGCAAGTTGTAAAATGAAATGCCCCGATCCATAAAGAAAGATGACCCAACCGAGGTCAAAATCCGTTATACTGTTAGCCGTCAAACAAAAGCGACACAGGAGACGACGGATGGGACAAAGCGATCATACCACAGGCAAGAGGAACCGGAAACAACTATCGGACTGTCAGCTCGGGAAAAATAGTTGACAATAGTGTTTTATGTGTTATAATGAAGCATAATACCACTTCAAGCGGTTACGCTGAATAAACACTAAGGAGCAGGGAACCAAAATTGAAAATTCTTGTTATCAACGGAGGCTCGTCGTCACTGAAGTATCAGCTTTATGATATGGACAGCGGTGACGTTTTATGTAAGGGCGTTTGTGAACGCATCGGAATCGCGGACGGAATTCTCACTCACCGCGTTGGAGACGCTAAGTACCCGTATAAGCAGAATATGAACAACCATACGGAGGCTATTGCGTTAGTTTTTCAGGCGCTTACCGCGCCGATCGATAGCGGCGGAGTTCTGAAATCGCTGGACGAGATTGACGCTATCGGACACCGCGTACTTCACGGCGGGGACAAATTTACGCGGTCAATTCTCGTTACCGATGAGGTGGAGCGGGTTATTGAAGACTGCTTCCCGCTTGGTCCGTTGCATAATCCGGCAAATTTGGCGGGTATACGCGCTTGCAAAAAACTTATGCCGAGTGTGCCGCAAGCAGCGGTATTCGACACCGCATTCCATCAGACTATGCCGGAAGTTGCCTATACATACGCGATTCCGCGCGAATATTACGATAAGTACGGCGTCAAATTGCGCCGCTACGGCTTCCACGGCAGCAGCCACAGATATGTATCGGCAAAAGCGGCGGAGTTCTTGGGACAGGAGGGCAACCCCGATTTTCGCGTCGTAGTCGCTCATCTGGGCAACGGAAGCTCATTCAGCGCATGCAAGGGAGGTTTATGCCAAGATACGTCAATGGGACTGACACCGCTTGAGGGTATTCCTATGGGAACCCGCAGCGGCAGTATTGACCCGGCAATCCTGCAATTTATTATGAACCGCGAGGGCATAGACATCGACACTATGGTGGACAAAGTGCTTAACAAGCAATCGGGAATGTTGGGGATCAGCGGTGTCAGCAGCGATTTCCGCGACCTTGAATCGGCGGCGTCGAACGGAAACAGCGACGCTAAACTGGCGCTTGACCTTTTCTGCTATACCGGCAAAAAGCTGATAGCTTCTTATGTAGCTGCCCTCGGCGGCGCGGACGCGATAGTTTTCACCGCAGGGGTCGGAGAGAATGGCGCGGATACTCGCGCCGCTATGTGTGAAGGCTTGGAGTTTATGGGCGTAAAACTTGACCCCGCTGAAAATGCCAAACGCGGAGCGGATCGCGTTATCTCCGCGCCGGACAGCAAAATTAAAGTGCTTGTAATTCCCACCGATGAGGAACTTGTAATCGCTACCGACACTATGAGGCTTGCGAAAAAATAAGCCGCTTACCGGCGGGTGCAGACAATCCAAGTCGGCATCGGGAAGTGTTACGCCGTCGTTCAGCGTCTCAAGCGACATTCCGGTCGAAATAACCGGCTTTACGGAAGGGTGCCATTTCGCTTGTGCGCATAGAGCTGTGAATACTCTCCGCAGCTAAACCGCGTGTTATTATGCTTCTACGCAAAGTGTAGGGAAGTCCCCACAAAGTGTGGAGGAAACACCTGATAACTCTCAACTGTTAACTTTCGGGACACTCAAAACAGCAGAAGGATATCCCTTTAAGGCAAAAGGTTAACTCGTGATACCGGCGGCGCAAATTCGATACAATTACGTATACATTTCTCGGCGCATTTGCCGCAGCCGTCACATTTTGAATAGTCGATCACCGCAAGATTATCAACAATGGAAATCGCGCCGCCCGGACAGTTTTTAGCGCAAAGCCCGTCGCCGAGGCAACCTGTACCGCAGAGTTTGCGAACAACCGCGCCTTTACTGCGGCTTGAACAGCCTACGAACGATTTCGCGCCGTAGTCCATCATTGTAATAAGCCGCTTGGGGCAAGCGGTTACGCATTTGGAGCATCCCTTGCATAGCTCACGATTAACGCGCGCCACGCCCGATTCTATAGTGACCGCGTCATAAGGGCAAGCGCGGGCGCAGCTTCCCAGCCCGATGCAGCCGAAACGACATTCCAGCGGTCCGCCGCCTATGGAGTTAAGAGCTGAGAAGCAGTCCTCCAAGCCGATATAATCGTACTTGCGCTCGCTGTCGGCGGCACCGGTACAGCGAACATAGGCTACGATTCTCCTGACATCTCCGGCGGTAACGCCCATAACCTCAGCTATTTCCTGAGCGATTTCCGCGCCGCCGACCGTGCATAGGCTGACCTCAGCCGCACCGGACACCACCGCGTGAGCGTACGCGGCGCAGCCCTGAAATCCACAGCCTCCGCAATTCGCGCCGGGAAGAATTTTGATTATCGCGTCCTCGCGCTCGTCGGTTTGTACCGCGAACTTCTTAGACGCGGCAGATAACGCTCCGCCAAACAAGGCACCCAGTCCGCCGATTGCTATCAGTGCCGCGACTATCGTAAAAGTTTCATTTCCCGTCATTATAAAACCTCTGAATCAAATTATTTTCAGTCCGCTGAACCCCATAAACGCCAAGCTGAGTAATCCCGCGCTTACAAGCGCAATCGGGAAACCCTCGAACGCCTTCGGAACGTCGGCGGTGAGCTCCAAGCGCTCTCGCACTCCGGCAAAAATAAATATCGCTACGAAAAAGCCGAGTCCGCCGGTAACGCCGTACACAACGCTTTCCAATAGGTTATAGCCGTTCTGCCGGTTTAGCAGCGCAACACCGAGAACCGCGCAGTTAGTAGTAATAAGCGGCAGATAAATCCCCAACGAAAGATACAGACCCGGCATTGCCTTGCGCAAAAACATCTCTATAAACTGCACTAATGATGAGATCACAAGGATATACACCACCGTGCGCGCAAACTCCAACCCAAGCGGAACGAGCAGCAACGCCTCAATTACCCAACACACAAGCGAAGCCGCGCCCATTACGAACGTCACGGCAAGACCCATTCCCACAGCGGTCTCCTGTGACTTGCTTACTCCGAGAAACGGACAGATACCGAGAAATTTGACCAGTATAAAATTCTCAATCAGTATCGCGCCGAGCGCAAGGGAAATTACAGATACAAAGCTCATTTCTTTGTCCTCCACTGAACAAGCGCAATCAGGCATCCGAGCGTTATAAAACCTCCGAACGGCAAGATTATCATCATTGCCGGAAACTGCTGAGGTATGACGCGTATCCCGTCGCCGAGTACTCCTTTGCCGAAAGTACCGCTGCCGAGCAGTTCCCGGATTACACACATTGTCACGAGTACAAGAGTGTACCCGATTCCCTGAGCTGCGCCGTCCGCGGCAGAACGCAAAACGCTGTTCTTGCTCGCGAACGCTTCCGCGCGTCCGAGGATGATGCAGTTGACCACTATCAGCGGAATGAAAACCCCAAGCGAGTCATTAAGCGCGGGCAGGAACGCTTTGAGCAGCATTTCCACAATCGTTACAAAGCCCGCGATTACAACGATAAAGCAGGCAATACGAATTTTATCGGGAATTATCTTGCGCAGCAAACTGATTACTATATTGGAGCAGGTCAAAATTACAGTTACGCTGACGCCCATTCCCAACCCGTTAAACAGAGTTGTGGAAATTGCCATTACGGAGCAAAGCCCCAGCAACTGCACAAGTACGGGATTTTGAGTTAACAGTCCGCTTTTGAAAATCTTCTTCATTTTGCGTAGACATCCTCCTTCGCAAGTTGATCTTCCGTCGCTGATGCCGCGCCGCTGATGTTCTCCGCGTCCGTAACGAGCGCGATTGCCGCGTTTACCCCGCTGACTACGGCGCGTGATGTGATAGTCGCTCCGGTCAGCGCATCAATGCTGCCGCCGTCCTTGGAAAGCTCGCTGTGACGATTGCCGACGAATTGCGCCAGCCAATCCGGGTTTTGCGCCTCCGCGCCGAGCCCCGATGTTTCGGAATGACTCACAACGGCAACGCCGGAGATCGTAAGATATTTGTCTTGATTGCCCTCATCCGCGCAAATGCCAACCATAAGCGTAACCGCGCCGTTAAAACCGTTAGGCGCGACCTCGGCAACGTAACCTCCATCAGCTTCGTAAAACCGTGTAACAAGCGGGTGCCGCGCAGCGTCAAACTCTATTTCGTCGTAGTATGAAGAGGCAAAAACCTCGCGCATTGCGGCTTCGGATTTATCGCGCAGATTGTCAGATATAGGTTTCTCGGTAACGGAATTCACCGCGCCGAGCGCAATTGCCGCAGCCGCGCAAATAATCGCGAGTACAACAACCATCCGGTTTTTACGAACGGCTGACAGACCTTTTTTCAGCAAACCGATTAAGAGATCGGGGGTTATATTGCGCAGCGGAATCCGCTTGCCGCCTTCTCCGAAACGCTTACGCGGGAAGTAACGGTCAATCAGCGGCGAGACTGCGTTCATCACAAGTATAGCGTACGTTACGCCCTCGGGATATCCGCCCTTAGCGCGAATCGCGGCGGTAATTACTCCGCAACCCACACCGTAAACGATTTTTGCGGTCGGATTTACAGGACAGGTAGTGTAATCCACCGCCATAAAAAAAGCGCCGAGGATAAGTCCGCCGCTGAACAGATTCCAGAATAGCGAATCGGTTCGCGTAAGACCTCCGAGCGGAAGTAAGAGCGTGATTGCGGCTACCGTTCCCAGGTAGGACGCTGGGATGCGCCAATCGATTACTCTTCGCCACAGCAAATATCCGGCTCCTATGAGCAGAGCCACCGCCGACACTTCGCCCATACTTCCGCCAATGTTGCCGATAACAGCGTCGAAAATCGACGCGTTTTCCGGAAGATTACCCTGACCGATAAAGGCGAGCGGCGTTGCGATTGTAGTGGCATCCGCGGTACCCGGTGTGAAGAAGTTTGAATGATACCATCTCGGTTCCGTCCAGTTATTCATCGATTGCGGCCATGAGAACAGGAACGCTCTTGCCGCAAGCGCGGGATTCATAAAATTTTTGCCAATTCCGCCGAATAGCTGCTTTACAAGCACAATCGCGAAGAAATCGCCCGCGACCAACATCCACACCGGCAGAGTTACGGGCACACAGAACGCAAGCAGAATACCTGTAACCACCGCGCTGAAATCGGTTATGTCGTTTGACCTTTTCAGCAGTTTGCGGAATCCCCACTCAAAGAAAACGCATGCGCCCGCGCTGATTAACGTAAGCAATAACGCGCGGAATCCGAATACCCAAACCGCCGCGATAAGCGCGGGAATCAGAGCAACAATGACATCGCGCATAAGCTGCGCCGTATCGTTGCGGGTTCTCAGGTGAGGCGATGAAGTTACTAACAGTTTGTTTTGCATATGTAAGTTGTCCTTTTGGTGTTCCGATTATTGTGGATTTCACTCTGTATCCCCACCGGGGGGAGGGGTAACGCTAACGATTGAAATAAGGAAATTCACGCCGGTGACGGAATTACTGAGTCGCGGCGCGTAGTTTCGCCTTGCCGCTTCGGAAAGCCTGCACTAAATTTACCCGACCCGGACAGATGTATGTACAGCTTCCGCACTCCATACAGTCGTTAAGATTAAGCCGACGGAGCGCGTCAAGGTTATCAGCGCGTTCGTTTTGGTACATATACAGCGGCTGAAGCCGCATCGGACAGACCGAAACGCACCGCCCGCAGTGAATACACTTATTGTCGTCCTTTTCCCGCGTTTGATACGGAAACAGCGCAATAATGGCGTTAGTACCCTTAATCACAGGCACATCAAGATTGTATATTGCGTTACCCATCATAGGTCCGCCGAGCAGAACCTTGCGTACACCCGCTTTGAGTCCGCCCGCTTCCTCAATAGCGTTTCTGACCGGAGTACCCATACGCGCAAGCAGATTTTTGGGAGACTCAACCGCGGGCCCGGAAACCGTGACAACACGCTCAATTACCGGAATCCCTCTACAGACCGCGCGCCATACGCTCCAAGCCGTATATACATTGAACACTACACAGCCAACATCGGCGGGAAGTTTGCCGGGCGGCACAAGCCGTCCTGTAACCGATTGAATCAGCTGCTTTTCCGCGCCCTGAGGGTAGCGCGTCGGCAAAACTCTAAGCTTAATGTCCGATGCCCCGCGAAGTTCCGCTTCCAATACCTTAATAGCGTCGTCCTTGTTCTCTTCAATGGCGATAATCGCGCTGTCCAGTCTAAGTGCGCGTGTAAGTGTGCGCACTCCGAAAAGAACCTCGTCAGGTACTTCCAAAAGCGTACGATGGTCGGAAGTGATGTATGGCTCGCACTCCGCGGCGTTGATTATCAGAGTATCCGCTTTCCCGATTCCGCTTTGCAGCTTGAAGTGCCCCGGGAACGCGGCGCCGCCCATGCCGACGATTCCGGCGTTACGCATAACTTCCACTACAGCGGCGGAATAGCCGGCATCAGATGGGTCGGGAAGTTCGGTCGGACAGACGCTTTCGTGCGGAGTGTCCAGACCATCGTTGTCGATGACAACGCTAAGCTCCATACGACCATTCGGGTGCAGACGCTCCTCAACCGCGGCGACTTTGCCGCTTACCGGGCTGTGTACATAGCTCGATACGGCGCCATTGATTTCGCCGAGTATCTGCCCGAGCCGAACCTCCTCGCCGGGACTCACCTGCGGTTTAGCCTGAGCGCCGATATGCATCTGGAACGGCACGATCAACCGCTCAGGCGGAGGAAGAATCTTTACGGGACTGTACCGCGTAAGTTCTTTGCCGTCAAATGGGTGGATCCCGCCGTAAAAAAGATTGTTCAATGAAACCCTCCGTAGTGTAGTAACCGTAATCAGCGCGTGAGCATCGGTAAAAACAATAACAAACCATACTTGTCTTATACCACAAATAAGCGCGAAAGTCAAGCGCAATTTTATGTCTGCGCGGCTGCCGCGGATATGAAACTTATACGCGACAGCCTTGGAATCGACGATGATCTGCGTCTGCCCGCGTCGACGGAATTGCGGACGTTCAAGAACTCCTTCGACAAAGCGGATATGGCTTCGGTTACGCGTCTGAAAAAATATATCCGGGAAAATGCTCGCGACCGCGGTATTCGCGACGCCCAGAGCGTTATGACGCGGTCAAACCCGCGCCACAACACAAATTTACTTTGAAGCGTTTACCAATCGGGGGGGAAAAGGCTTGAGGCACAGCGGCACCGATTGCAACGATAACGCAACCCATCGCGACAGCGTTGCGGGCGCAAAGCGTACAATGCTGATTACCGCTTTGCGCGGCAATGTTCAACCCGGATTCCATTCCACCGCGAGACACTTGCGGCAACTGTCGCACTTCTTACCGGCTTCGAGTACGCACTGAATCGGACCGTTGTAGTACATCTCAAACTTCTGCTCACCCTCGCCGTACACTCCGCCGAACATCCCCTGCATACACGCCGCCTGGAAAAACACCGGCTTATCAACGCGCTTGAAGTTAAGCGGACAGTGCTGAACTCCGGCCGGAATACGGACGATCGTCGGCTGTGTGATTATATACTCTTCCATTTCCTCGCCGATACAGAGCGCGATTTCCGCGTCGAACTCGAACACATTCGGGAATGTGCCGCCGAGAAAAATCAGGTATTCGTCAACATTATGTATGTGCGGCTGACGATCAAGGAAAAACGGTTTGACAAAGATCTGGAATCCGACATTGTACTTCGCGCCGGGAATTTGCGACGCTCCGCGAAAATACGCTTGCGGCGAGTACACAAAATCCGTGCCGACACCATCCGCCGACGCCTCGTTGTACTCCGGTGTGAATTGGTAAACTAATTTTTCATATTTGCGTGACATAGCTGTTGTCCCCTTTCAGACTTTATTTATACTAACATAGCAAAATGCTTGTTGTTTTAACATTTTTGCCGATTATTTTCGCGAATAGACCTCCTCCTAAACTGCGTATAATAAGGCGGACGACCGCCGCTGTATATAGATACCGCAAGGGAGGACAACGAAATTAGGCTCAGTTTCCGAGGAGGTCTAATGTCTTTTTGCGGAAGCGCGTCGACGATCAATCCACAGAAAGAGATACGCTAATGCCATAAAGAAAACCGATATTGCCGCTACGTAGACGAAAACGAATGCGCCGATCAGGTCAAAGTCGATGAAGAAGTACGGGAATCGCGACGGTTTGATTTCGGTAGAGCCGACCGCCGCGCCATATGTAATCAGACCGGAAAATCCCAGCACCGTCGCCTGAATGAAATAGCCGATTGGCAGCGCGGCGAAGATCCAAGGGTCGCGGCGTTTCAGCTTGCCCGGTTCCCCGAACAGGAAGAAGTCGGCCAGCATAAGAATAGGCGCGAGGGTGTGGAGCTGCAGATTCGTATACGATATGAGAAATCTCCAATTCGACCCGGGCGCAAGCAGACCCCAGAATATAATCAATGTTACGGTAATCGCGAGCGCGGCAATCGCTGACAGCCGCTCTAAGCCGCTTACGCGACCATTTGCGCCGTCGCGTTTAATCTGCGCCGCGGTCCTGACAAGCAGGATTCCAAACACCGCCAAAACGAATATATTGCTTTCCGTAGTGTAGTAGGCAAGCGCTATCGGAGCAAAATTTCCGGCAAAAACGCCGGTGACATCAAGAACTCCCGCCAAACACAGCACAAACGCGGCGGCGCGGAAACATAAGGCAAATATGCGATTGCTTTTCATATGAAGATCCTCCCTTTTATTCAGCAGTCTTTTATCGGCATTAGCCGACTGTCAATTATCTTCGCCGACCTCAAACCCCCGATATTGCAACGCTTCGGCAAGGTGCGGAAGTTCTATCGCCTCGCTGTCGGCAAGGTCGGCTATTGTGCGGGCGACACGCAGGATTTTATCGTGGCTGCGACCCGTCATCCCCATCGCGTCGAAGGCGGCGCGGAGAAGTTTTGTGCCCGCATCGTCGAGTTCGCAGTACTTGCGTACCATTGAGGCCGACATCTGTCCGTTGCACTCGGTTCGGCGCGACTGTTCGGTTTGCGCGTTGGACGACGCGAATCGCGTCTGCTGACGCGCGCGCGCCGCATTGACCCGTTCGCGAATCGATGCCGACGATTCCGCCGGTTTAACGTCGCGCAGTTCGTCGAATTCTAACGAACGGACGCCGACGTAAATGTCAATGCGGTCAAGTAACGGCCCCGAAATTTTAGAGCGGTACCGCGCCACCTCGTTTTCGCTGCACGTACAGCGCGATGTGCCATGCCAGCCGCATTTGCAGGGATTCATAGCGCAGACGAGTATAAATCGGCTGGGATATGTAACGCTTCCGCTGACGCGGGAGATCGTGACCTCGCCTTCCTCCATAGGTTGCCGCAGCGTTTCCAGCGCAAATCGGGAAAACTCCGGCAACTCATCTAAGAACAGGACACCATTATGTGCCAGCGATATTTCGCCGGGCTTAGGATTTGTGCCGCCGCCCGCCAGTCCTGCCTGAGACACTGTATGATGCGGACTCCTGAACGGTCTGGCGCTGACAATCGGACGCTTGCTGTCGGTCTCGCCGGCAATGCTGTGAATTTCAGTTGTTTCTAACGCCTCGTTGCGAGACATTGTAGGGAATATTGACGGCAGACGGCTCGCAAGCATTGATTTGCCGGAGCCCGGCGGCCCGCTCATAATGACGTTATGACCTCCGGCGGCCGCGATCTCCAAGGCTCGCTTAACGTTCTCTTGCCCCTTGACCTCAGCGAAGTCGCCGTCGACATCCTCGACCGCGGCATATTCCTCATAGTTTTTCACTAATGCCGGTACGATAGGTTTCTGGCCGCCGAAGTGCCGAATCAAATCCGCAACCCTCGCAACCGGATAGACACTCACGCCCTCCGCGAATGAAGCCTCGTCCGCGTTCTCCACCGGTACGAACAGCGACTTAATCCCCAATCGCTCCGCAGAGAGCGCTACGGACAACGCGCCCGCAATCGGACGCGTTTCGCCGCTGAGCGACAGTTCGCCGATGAGCGCCGCGTCGTCCGGAATCGGCGGCATCAATCCCGATGCGGCAAGTATGCTGAACAGGATGGGCAGATCATACAGCGTTCCCTTCTTCAGCGTATCCGCGGGCGCAAGATTGACCACTATATGAGCCGGAGGAAGTCTGAATCCCGACACATCCGCGGCGGCGCGAACGCGCTCCCGTGACTCTTTCACCGCCGCGTCGGGTAATCCCACTACGTCAAATCGCGGTAACCCGCGTGAAACCGAACATTCCACCATAACCGAGTATCCTCGAACCCCGCCCAGTCCGATTGACCGAACCCTGCTCGTTGTCATCTGCGCACCTCTTTTCGTTTTCCGACATCCTATCACAAAACAAGTAATATGTCAAGAGCGTAGTTTGAAGTGACCGCGGAAATCGCAAAATACAAGTCCAATTACCCGCCATAATTTACCATCGCGCTGAGCCGCGTTCTTTCGCCTGACGTCGCCGGACGCGCCGTTGCCGACGTCCGTTGCTTACGTGACGAAGCGGCGCGGCCTTTCGGTTACGTATAAACGAGAGGGGCGGTTAACCCACCCCTCTTTGTCTTATGGAATAATTGCCTTGTAAATCTCACCCCACGGACCCTTCTCGCCCTTGCTGTTTTCCCAGCGCGGGCATATGTACAGCGCTTTGCCGCGATCCGGTTCGTCAAATGTGAAC
>JAITKN010000044.1 GCA_031278415.1 Oscillospiraceae bacterium | reverse complement strand
GGGGTAAATTTATTGTTAAATTTTACCATTTGGGGTAATCTCCTTTGAGTGCGTAAATTTTTATATTTGCATTGTACCACATCGGAATGGCGGTGTCAAGCGTTTTTTTGACGCGGCAGGGCAATCGCGCAAAAAAGTTACTGCTCAGCTACACCCACAAAACAGATAAAAACACCCGGGTTTGAGCAGAACACCGCGTAAATACGCAGAATTGCATTACAATAGACCTCCTCCCGAATTTGACAGATAGCTACAAAAAGGGAAGCTAAAAAAATCCGTGAAGGGCTGAATTTTCGCGGATTTTTTTGTTGCGTTCAAATGTTTTATATGATATAATTATACAGTAGAATAGCAGAATAGATAGGTTGCGAAAATGCATATGCTTGCGTGAAAAATCATGGAACGGCATATCTCCAATCCCCCAACGACTTACTTGACCTTTTTCTCGCCCTTCTGTAACCAATGTTTGACACATGAACAAAATATCTACACCCGAGCTGAAAAATATGCTTGCAATTGTAAAGCGAGTGTGATATACTTGTAAAAAGCAGTTTTGTATGCGGAGGGTTTTCGGTCGGGATGATTAGGTTGGAACACGTACACAAGTCGTTTGGCAAAACCGAAGTTTTGAAAGACATTACTCTTACCGTTGGAGAGGGCGAGAAAGTGGTTATCCTGGGACCCTCCGGTGCGGGTAAAAGCACAGCCATACGCTGTATCAACGGATTGGAGCTTCCTACATCCGGCGCGGTTTACCTTGATAACGAGCAACTGACGAGCAAAAACCGAGTTCATTTGGTGCGCAAGCATTGCGCGATGCTGTTTCAGCAGTTTAACCTGTACCCGCATATGACCGCTATGAAAAATATTACGCTTGCGTTGACTAAACTTCAGCATATGAGCAAAAAGGATGCCGAAGAAGTTGCTATGCGGTGCCTGGAAACCGTAGGACTGGCGGAGAAGGCTCACAGCTTGCCATCTCAGCTTTCGGGCGGACAGCAGCAACGCACGGCAATCGCCCGCGCGCTTGCTACACGGCGCAAAATTCTGCTATTTGACGAGCCGACCTCCGCGCTCGACCCTGAGATGGTCGGCGAAGTACTTAACGTAATGCTGAATCTCTCGCATGAACATGGAATTACGATGGTCATTGTCACGCACGAAATGGGCTTTGCCAAGCAGGCGGCGGACAGAATCGTATTTATGGAGCAAGGCGAAATCACCGCGGACGACAAGCCGGATAGTTTCTTCAATAAACCGCCTAACGAACGCGTAAAGCAATTTCTGTCCAAGGTTTTATACTAAGCGGCTATGACTTCCCGCGTAGTGATGCGTGGGTTTCATAAAATAAATATTTTTTTAGGAGGCAGCAAAAATGAGCTGTAAAAAATTTTTAGTGTTGTTGCTTGCGGCGGCAATGGTTTTTGCTTTCGCGGCGTGCGGAACTTCCACAACCGGAGACACATCCGGGGATGGCGAAACGCTTCCCGCGCAAGTTCAGGCCATTAAGGATCGGGGTACGCTCAAAATCGGGTGCAAAGAGGACGTGCCTAACTTCGGCGAGCTTGATACGGCTACCGGCACCTATAATGGACTGGAAATAGAAATCGCCAAGCTGCTCGCCAAAGAGATTTTCAACGATGACAGCAAGGTCTCATTCCAGGGCGTAACCGCTAAGACGCGCGGTCCGTTGCTCGATAATGGTGATGTTGACATGGTAATCGCTACATTCACAATTACGGAAGAGCGTAAGCTGACCTACAACTTCAGCGACCCGTATTATCAGGACGCTGTGGGTATGCTTGTCAAAAAGGACAGCGGAATCACAAGCATCGCGGACTGCGACGGCAAAGTGATCGGTGTTGCGCAATCGGCGACCAGCCGCGACGCGCTTCAAGCGGCTGCGGACGAGGCGGGCGTTAGCGTCAGCTTCAGCGAGTTTGGCACGTATCCCGAAATCCAGGCGGCACTCTTTGCGGGTAATGTCGATGTGTTCAGCGTAGATCGTTCCATTCTGCGCGGGTATCTGACCGACGACCTCACCCTCACGGATGATAAGTTCAGCCCGCAGGATTACGGGGTAGCGACTAAGTTTGAGAACGCAGAGCTTGCGGACTGGGTAAATGAAAAGATTACCGGTTGGCTTAGTGATGGCACCATCGCGCAGTTGATTGCGGACTTCGGACTGTAAATAGTGACGGGACGCGGTCCGTTCGCGCCTTGGCGATGGGAATTATTGTGGAATGACAAGGCCGTTCTTCTGGACGGCTTTGTTACTACATTGCTTGTTTCCGCGCTTGCGTTATGCGCGGCGTTGTTGCTCGGCGTTGCGTTCGGACTGTCGGGAACAAGTCAGAAAAAGGTTTTGCGCGGCATCAACCGCGTGTATGTGGAGTTCTTTCAAAATATTCCGCTGCTTGTACAGGTGTTTTTCATTTACAACGCTTTCCCGCTGATGGGAATACGTTGGAGTACATTTATGATTGGCGTAATCGGTGTAGGTATATACCATGGCGCATATGTTTCGGAAGTTATCAGAGCCGGCATACGCTCTATTCCGCGCGGGCAGAGCGACGCGGCTAAATCACAGGGGTTTAATTACTTCCAAACTATGGCATATGTAATTTTGCCTCAGACGATTAAAATTATCCTGCCGCCGCTTACCAATCAAGCGGTTAACCTGATAAAGAATACCTCGGTTCTCACTACGCTTTCGGGCTTAGATTTGATGTACCGCGCGGACAGCTGGGCATCGCAAGGGACGCTTAGCTACGGTCCGGCATATGTATGCGCGGGTGTGTTGTACTTTGTCATCTGTTTTCCGCTGGCAACTTGGGCGCGTTGGTATGAGCGCAGGATTAAGGCGCGGGAGCATATTCAGTTATCGGAGGACGCGGAGAAAGATTTGATGATGATAGCGGAGGAAGTAATCGGATGATAAACGCGCTTCAGGATATATTCACTCCCTCCAATACCAAATATCTGCTTACCGGGTTGCTTTACACGATTTTAGTATCCATAGTAACAGTAGGCGTAAGTACCGTATTCGGTACTGTACTTGCGTTGCTGCGCAACTATGAGCGTCGCTTTATCGGGAAAATTGCCGGGGCGTACATAGAGATCTTCCGCAATACTCCTCTGTTACTCTGGATAATGATATGTTTGTTCGTAATGCGGTTTGGCACCACGTTCTTCCGCGGAACGCTCGGACTGACCCTTTACACCTCATCGGTAGTCGCGGAGATAATTCGCGGCGGGCTGAACTCCGTTGACAAGGGTCAGTTTGAGGCCGCTCAGTCACAGGGGTTCGGCAAGATAGCTATGTTCATATGGATTATACTTCCGCAGACATTTATTCGAGTAGTGCCGTCGCTGATGAGTCAAGTGGTAACGACAATCAAGGATACGTCCTTCTTTTCCGGATACGCGATTGCGGAGATGTTCTATCGCGGCAAAGTCCTGCTCGCGAAGCTGCCGGGTCAGGGCGCAACGATTACCGGAACGCACACGCTTGTAACTTACGGCAGCGTCGCGCTGATTTACTTTGCGGTGAACTTCATCCTAAGTTGCGTAGTGCGGCGTATGATGAGACGCAAGTCAAGCTGATCGGGTGCTCGGAAACAGCCGCGAACATTTCGCGGAAGTTATGTACGCTGCGTTACTTGCGTTTACTTTGCGCAACTAAGCACATAGCAACCATTTTTCTTGTAAAGAGCCTCGCAATTGCCGAAAACTTCTCGCAGTTTGAGCATTGTACTCTCCGCGCCATGCTTTTTGAGCGTCACGATATACAACTTGCCGCCGTGGGTCAGGTGTTCCGCCGATTCTTCGTACATACGATAAGTTACTGCTTTGCCGGCGTGAATCGGCGGGTTGATTGTAATCGTATCAAACTTGCCGTCAATGCCGTCAAAGCAATTGGTTTTTACTACTGCGGAGCGCACGCCGTTGTCCTCGCTATTTTGCCGCGTCAGGTCAACGGCTGTTTGAGTTATGTCTGCCTGCGTCAGTTGAAGTGAATACGTTTTGGCAAGAACGATTCCGATACAGCCATACCCGCACCCCATATCCAATAAACTTCCGTTAAGGCGCGGAATTGTCCTCAGCAAAATATCCGTCGCGGAATCAACGCGGTCTTTTGAGAACACGCCTGTATCGGTCGTAAAGATGAATTTTTGCCCCGCGAACAGATAATGTATCCGCTTGACCTCGTGCCTCGACGGCGCGTCCTCGGTGAAATAGTGGCTCATCTAAGCGCGTTAACCCCGCGGCGCAACCGGCGCAAGGATCGGCGTCTGCGTACTTTCCATCTTTTTCCTCTTCGAATAATACTATGATAGTGATTTGCCCTTGATAAAATCCGGTTGCATTCACGCGTTCGCAGCCCAAAATCCGACAGATTTCCCGTCATACCGCGCTAAATTTTCCTGAAACAGGCAAGTGCCTCGGCGGAATTTGTCCCATCCGACGAAAATCCGCTCGGCAATCTGAACGGCTCGGGTTATGAATACAGATAATCGATCAAATCTGCCGAGTGCTGACGACTATTGGAGGCACCGCCCAGATTCGAACTGGGGGTAGAGGTTTTGCAGACCTCGGCCTTACCCCTTGGCTACGGTGCCATTGGTGCTAAGTCTAGCATACCTTATCGTATTTGTCAAGAAAAATTTTTATCCCGAGAGTGGATATTTTTGCGTTGATTATGAAAATTAAGGCGTATGAAAAAGCAAGCGGCTGTGTTTCAGGTTGAGGAAAATATTGTGCAATCAGTTCTATTTGCCCACTCCCAATATTGAAGCTCTACGGAACTTCCGCAGAGCTTCTGTTTGCGTTCGGCCTCACCTAATTTATTTTTTCACTTATCATTGACGCCCGAACATTTACGAAAATGAAATTTTCAATATTCGTGCTTGCATTTTGACGGGAAGTATGTTAGAATGGCGGTCAGACACTAAAAAACGGTGATACAGTAAAAAACAAGGAGGATTAAGTCACTATGCTGCGCAAAACTAAAACAATGGATGGAAACACAGCGGCGGCACACGTTGCCTACGCTTTTACGGATGTTGCGGCCATTTTCCCGATTACGCCATCAAGCGTTATGGCGGAGCTTGTTGACGACTGGTCAGCGAACGGGCGCGAAAACATTTTCAGACAGCGCGTGAGCGTTCTGGAGATGCAGTCAGAAGGCGGCGCGGCGGGAGCGGTTCACGGTTCCATCGTTACGGGCGCACTCACTACCACCTTTACCGCCTCGCAAGGTTTGCTTCTGATGATCCCGAATATGTACAAAATCGCGGGAGAGCTTCTGCCCGGCGTTATCCACGTTTCCGCTCGGACGCTTGCAACGCACGCGCTGAGCATTTTCGGCGACCACAGCGACGTTATGGGCTGCCGCAGTACGGGTTACGCGATGCTTTGCTCCAATAATCCGCAGGAGGTTATGGATTTGAGTGCCGTGGCTCATCTTGCGACGATTAAGGGCAGCATACCTTTCCTGCACTTCTTCGATGGATTCCGCACCAGTCACGAAATGCAGAAAGTCAGCGTCTGGGACTATGAAGAGCTGGCGGAAATGCTTGACAGGGACGCGCTTGCGACATTCCGCGCAAGAGCGAATCTGCCCGCGCATCCCGTTTTGAGAGGATCCGCGCAAAACCCCGATATATTCTTCCAGAACCGGGAAGCGCTTAACTCCGCATACGACGCGCTTCCTGCCGTAACGGAACAATATATGGACGAGGTTAACAGGCGTATCGGCACGAACTACAAACCGTTCAACTACTACGGCGCAACGGACGCAACGGATGTTATAGTCGCGATGGGCAGCGTTTGCAATACCGCCGAAGAGGTCGTTGACTCGCTTAATGCCGTCGGCAAAAAGACAGGTCTTGTAAAAGTGAGACTCTACCGCCCGTTCTGCGGTAATAGGTTTGTTGATGCGCTTCCGAAAAGCATTAAGCGCATGGCGGTACTTGACCGCACAAAGGAACCGGGCGCAATCGGCGAACCACTATACCTTGACGTTTTCACTGCGCTTGCGGAACGCAACATCACCGGCATCCAAACGGTCGGCGGACGCTACGGCTTAGGGAGCAAGGACACACAACCGGAGCATATCGCCGCCGTCTTTGATATGCTTTCAAGCGGAAACCTGAAAAACAAATTTACCATCGGCATAGAGGATGACGTTACGCGCCTGTCGTTGCCGGTGAATACCGATTTCCGCGTTCCGACCACAGCAATCGCCTGTAAGTTCTGGGGAATCGGCAGCGACGGCACCGTCGGTGCCAACAAGAACAGCATTAAGATTATCGGCGACAACACCGACCTCAACGCTCAAGCCTATTTCCAGTACGACAGCAAAAAAAGCGGCGGCGTGACCATCTCTCACCTTCGCTTCGGCAAGGACGAGATCAAGTCGAGCTACTATGTCACCAAGGCGAACTTCGTCGCCTGCCACGCGCCTACATACATCGAAACCTATAATATCGTGCAGGATATCATTCCGGGCGGCACTTTTCTTCTCAACTGTCCGTGGGAGGACGGTGAAATCGCCGCTCATATACCTGCCGCCGCGAAACGTTATCTTGCCAACAACAACATTAAGTTTTACACGGCGGACGCGCTTCACCTTGCTCGGGATATAGGTTTGGGCGGACGCACAAACACGATTTTACAGGCAGCGTTCTTCAAAATCAGCGGGATTCTTCCGATTGATGTTGCGGAAAAGGCTATGAAAGACGCTATTGTCCAAAGCTATGGCACTAAGGGCGAAAAAATCGTCAATATGAACTTCGCGGCAGTAGACGCGGGACTGCAAAACCTCAAGGAGTTCCCGATCCCCGCCGATTGGGCTTTTGCGGCGGACGATGACGCCGAACCCAAGATTCTTACAGAGCGCAAAGACTTAGCGGATTACGTCGAGAAAATTATGATTCCCGCAAACACTATGCGCGGCGATTCCCTGCCCGTCAGCGCGTTTATTGACACCAGGGACGGCGCCATTCCGCAAGGTACAGCGGCCTTTGAGCGGCGCGGGGTAGCGGCAAGCGTTCCGAAGTGGATTCCGGAAAATTGCATACAGTGTTCTCAGTGTTCTCTTGTATGCCCTCACGCGGCTATCAGACCTTTCCTGGCGGACAGCGAGGAAGCCGCCGCCGCGCCCTCTTGCGCCAAATTCGCAGCTAAAACCATCGGTAAGGGACTCGAAAATCTCAAATTCTCCCTCGCCGTCTCTCCGTTGGACTGTATGGGCTGCAATTCCTGCGCAAATGTCTGTCCGGCAAAGGAAAAGGCGCTTGTAATGGAGCCTATCGAAACACAAACCGACCAACAAGCGGCATTTGATTACGCGGTTCGCAATATTTCCGAAAAGCAAACCTCATTCGCGCCGAACAGTATCAAAGGCTCACAGTTCAAACAGCCGCTGTTCGAGTTCTCCGGCGCGTGCGCCGGTTGCGGAGAAACTCCGTATGCTAAACTGATTACACAGCTTTACGGCGACCGTATGCACATCGCCAACGCGACAGGCTGCAGCAGTATCTGGGGCGGCAGCGCGCCGAGTACGCCGTATACAGTCAACAAGGACGGCCGCGGTCCCGCGTGGAGCAACAGCTTATTCGAGGACAACGCCGAATTCGGACTCGGTATGCTCACCGCCGTTAAGCAACGCCGCGCGAAACTGATTGCGCTTGTCGAAGCCTTTATCGAAAAATACTCCGCCGACGAATATCCCTCACCCATTATCCCCGCCCTTAAGAATTGGCTTGAGGTCAGGGACGACGCCGAGGCGTCCAAGGCGGCGTCGAAAGAGCTTGAGTTCCAGCTTACCGAGGGCGTCACTTTTACCGACGAGGAACGCGACGGCTTCAAGGCTCACGCCCCGGAAGTCTTCGCGCAGGAGTGGAACACAGCGGAGAACCGCTGCGAATGTGGCAAGTGCAAAGACGCGCGCGAGATACTCTCGATGTCCGATTTGTTCGTCAAGCCATCGTTCTGGTGCTTCGGCGGCGACGGCTGGGCATACGACATCGGCTACGGCGGGTTGGATCACGTAATCGCGAGCGGCGAGAACATCAACATCTTTGTATTCGATACCGAAGTTTACTCTAACACCGGCGGTCAGGCAAGCAAAGCGACGCCGACCGGAGCGGTCGCGCAGTTTGCCGCCTCCGGAAAAGTTACAAAAAAGAAAGACCTCGCCGCTATCGCTATGCAGTACGGCTACGTCTACGTCGCTCAAATCGCGATGGGTGCGGACTACAACCGGACCATCAAGGCAATCGCGGAGGCGGAGGCATACGACGGGCCTAGCCTGATTATCGCGTACGCGCCGTGTATTAACCACGGCAACAAAAATGGTATGGGCAAGTCCATCTCGACGATGAAGGACGCGGTTGATGCCGGTTACTGGCACTGCTTCCGCTATGACCCTGTCACAAGCAAGTTCACGCTTGACAGCAAAGCGCCTTCCAAACCCTACCGCGACTACATTATGAACGAAACCCGTTACAGCGCCCTGCCGCGTACATTCCCTGATCGTGCCGAAAAACTGTTCGCGATCGCCGAGGAGAACGCAAAATCCAAATACGAAAAGCTGTCAGCCAAATCAGAGTAACGCCTTGGGTTATTGCAATAATTTTACAAATTTAATAATATTTTAGCAATAAACCTCTTTGTACACCTATGTTTTAATTATGCGGTCATAAATCGACAATACTCTTCCAGGTTCCCTAAAAGAAGTCAGAAACTCTTATTTTTATTCTCTTGTATAATTTTGACAATTCTGTTAAAGTTTACTTAAAATATAAAAGTACGGAGGACTTCGCTATGGATCTCAATATCAAGGTACTTATTGCAGACCCCAACGACGATTTTCGCTTTCTTTTTCAGGAGATAGCAAAAGAGGAAGAAGACATTGAAATAGTAGGGGCAGTTGCTAACGGAACTGACGCTCTGTCAATGATTGGAAACATAAGGCCGGACGTAATAATTACGGAACTGCTGCTCCCCAGACTCGACGGCTTTGCTCTCATTGAAAGTATTCAAAAGCTCGACGGATTTAAGCCGATAGTAATAGTTCTGTCTGCGTTTGTGAATGACCACGTGGTTTCGGAAATGACCGGTTTAGGGGCGCGTTACTTCGTTCCTAAACCCTGTGAGCTTTCAGGTGTCTTCGCTCGAGTACGTCAAGCGGTAAAAGAACTTCGTCCGCACCCGATTACGGCATTTGACCAAATGGAGGCGAAGTACAACCGCGAGGTGGAACGTTCCGCAACCGATATTATTCACGAGGTCGGAGTACCCGCGCATATAAAAGGATATCAATATTTGCGCGACGCGATTATTCGCGTGGTAAACAATCCGGATATCATTAACAGCGTTACCAAGGTTCTGTATCCGGATGTTGCAGAACGCTTTAACACGACAGCCAGTCGCGTGGAGCGCGCAATCCGTCACGCTATTGAGGTCGCGTGGGATCGCGGCGACATTGACATTCTGCAAAAGTACTTTGGGTATACAATCTCCAACATAAAGGGCAAACCCACGAACAGCGAGTTCATCGCCCTAATATCGGACAAACTGCAATTGCAGATTAAACAGTATGTGTAAGCTGCGCAAGAGGACTCTCGCGGTTTGTGGCGGTTTGTGAGTATGTCACGTGAGCCGCCAACGAATATACTCACCTTAACAGAAATGAGCAGCCGGTGTTTTTGACCGTATTACATTGGGGTAACGTTATCGCGGAAGTGAACGCAGTTCACTTCCGCGGTTGCTTGCCGCGAATCCGAGTCGCCGCGCCGCGCCGCTTAGTTCAGGGAATAGCCGCTTTACATTGGCACGCGGGTTCCTCCGGCGATGATAATACGGTCGATAAGATTCGGATCAGCAAGATACACGCTGCTCTTAATAGTTTGCGTGACGAGAACCCCTCTCCGACGCTCCGAATCGGATGGTCGGCTTCGCCCGGATGATTATGCGCGGGCGCGGCGATGGTGTTATGTAAGCGCAAACGCCGCTAATATCAATAATCGGAAATTTCACGCATAATTGCGTTACCGTTCGAGAAATTCACTACGCTACTGCGCGCCGAATTCGGCAAGATAGGCATCAATCGCGGAGGTGTCCTTTCCGGCAGTTTCCATGTGCGCTATGATATCGCGGACTGTGGCTATCGCGTAAATGTTGATGCCGAACTCCGCGCGCAGTTCGGCAAACGCGCTAAGAGTGTTCTTCCCGCGCTCCATTCGGTCAATAGTGACAAACAGGGAAGTAATATTTGCGGACAAGTTAAGCGAGCGGAATATTTTGGCGGTTTCCCGTATGGATGTTCCCGCCGTGGTAACATCCTCAATGATTGCGATTTTGTCGCCGCTCCTTGGCATATAACCTACGATGGAACCGCCTTCGCCGTGGTCTTTTGCCTCCTTGCGGTTGAAGCTGTACGCGGTATCGATTCCATACTTGGTGAACAGAGCGCAAGCGGACGCGGCGCAAATAGGAATCCCTTTATACGCGGGTCCGAACAGAACATCAGGGTTTTCGCCGCTGGCGGCGATAGCGTCAGCGTAGAATTCGCCAAGCCGAGCGAGTTTCGCGCCTGTGTCGTATTTGCCGGCATTTATAAAATACGGAGTTTTGCGGCCGCTTTTAGTTATGAAATCTCCGAACATCAGCACACCGCTGTCAATCATAAATTCAATAAAACTGTTTTGCATTTGAATTTTCCTTTCAGTAATCAAGTGTGTGCCGGTACGCGCCTCTGCCGTAATTCTTAATTTGGAATAAAATGCGCCTCGCCGCGTACAGACAGGACAATACGACCGCGCTCCGAATCCTGCAGTTCGCCAAGCGTCCGAATCAGCATACTTAGTTTGTCGTCTGTTCCGTTTCTCGTTCCAATCTCCACGACGTATTTGCCGTCCAAATCAAATTTAGGATTCACAATTGACGCCTGCAAATACGTTACACGACCGAGCAAATCATATTCCCGCAGTTGTTGAAGCAACTCCTTGACATAGTTAAGCGTCTCCGTCGAAGATTCGTCCACGGACAGCGTATGTCCGGGAATACATTCCGTTATCGTCAAACCGGTAAGCATTATGCCCTCCGTGACTATGGATTCCTCAACCGAGAGGACAGTTCCATCCGCTGAGATAAGCGCAAAAGTCCCATCCGGCAACTGTATTTTCGCTGCGGGTTCCGCTTCGGTTACGCGAATAATCAGCGTGTCCGGAAACTTCCTTATCAGCTGAACGTCAGCAATGTACGGGAAAGCGGACTTAACCGATGCGCGGACAGCGCGTTCCGATGCCGTCCACAAATTCCCGCCCGGCTCAAGTTCGGATACTGCAAGTATTTCTTCCGCGCCGTATCTGTGATTGCCCTCGACAGATACCGTCTCGACCTTGCTGAAAATCGCCACGGCGGCTAAGATTACGGCTATCATAGCCGCGACCACAATCAATCTTCGCATCTGTCTTTGCCCTCAAAAAGCAACCTTACTTTTGATTTATATACCTCTACTCCGGGCTGGTCAAACGGATTAACGCCCATAGTCAACCCGCTTACCGCGCAGGAGGTCATCATAAAGCGCATAAGCGCCCCGGCGGATTGCGTTGTCAGTTCGCCGGGCGTCAGCTCAATTACGGGAACGCGTCCTTCAACGTGCGCGGCGATTACCGCGTCCTTTACGGATCGGGTAACCTCGTCAAGCCTTACACCCGAAAACGCGTCCAAATTATCGACCTTTTCTTCACGTTTAGGAACCGTTATTCCTGCCGTGCCGCTAAAGCAGAGCATAGTTTCAAACATCAGACGCTCCGCGTCCTGCATATACTGCCCCATACTGTGTAAGTCGGCGGGAAGCTCCAAACTGACCGGAAACAGACCTTTGCCGTCTTTGCCTTCGCTCTCGCCGAACAGTTGTTTATACCACTCTCCCAACCATCGGGCATTAGGCTCCCATACGCTTAGTACCTCTATCTTTTTTCCGGAGCGGTACAGGGTTTGACGCGCCGCCGCGTAACTGATAATCGCGCCGCGATTCGCCGCGGCGCTTTCGGCGCCTTGGACAAAAGCGACGGCGTCAATTCCGCTTGAAGCAATCGGAAGAAGTCCCGCCGCGCTGAAAATACTGTACCGTCCGCCGATGTTATCCGGCAGAATGAGTCGCGTATAGCCGTTTGCGTCGCATATATCGCCAAGAAGAGTATGTTCCGGACTTGTCACAACCGCGACGCGCTCACGAGCGTTACTCCTGCCGTATCGACCGATAATCGCTTGCTCCATAACGCGAAATCCGATGCCGGGCTCGACCGTACTGCCCGATTTCGACACCGCGATAACCGAGAAGTCCTTGCCGTCAAGCTCACGCAAAAGTTTTTCATAGTACGCTCCGCTGAGAGTATTACCGGCGAATCGAAGTTTGCCGTTGTTCGGCAAAAGCTCCGTAACCGCTTTCGCGCCGAGATAACTGCCGCCGATTCCGACGACGACTATAAGCTCAGAGTCTTCCGCAAACTTTGCGCCGAGGTCCGCGCACCGCGCGATAACATCGCCGTCGGCAGCGTTGAGCCAGCCGGTCATATCGCTAACCCTGCCCGCCGAAAGGTCGTCATAAGCCCTGCTCGCTTTCGCCAACACCGATTTGCTTATTTCAAAACCGTGAGCGTCAAATTTCATTGTGCGCCGAGTCTCCCAATTCTTTAATTTTTCCGGCAAGAGTCTCTATTGCGGCGGCGCGGGCTTCCGTACCGTGTACGCGACCGAGCGTGTAAGCGTCCCCAAAGATAATCCGATTTTTGCGGAACAGCTTCTTATTACGCGGTATGTAAACAGGCACAATCGGAACCGCGCTGCGTGAGGCTATCATAATCGCGCCGGACTTAGCCGCGTTTTCATCGTCTCTTTTTATTCTGTGTCCCTCCGGAAAGAACGCGACCTTCTCTCCTTTTTGAAGCAATTCTATAATCTTCTTTATCGGAGCCGTATCGCTCGGCCTATCGCGATCTATCCAGACGACCTGAACCAAGTTCATAAGACGTCCGAGCAGCGGAATCCTCTTCATCGATGCTTTCGGTGTAAAATGCAGTTGAGCGCGTTTGCCGCATACGGCAGTAATCAATGCGACATCCCAGTTGGAGCTGTGGTTAGCGCACAGCAACGCGCCGCCATCCGGCAGTTTTTCTAAACCACGACCTTTGACGCGGAACAGAGGTTTCGCAACAATGAGCATTATGAAATAGAACAGGGTATACCAGACATTCATCAATCCTTAATCATCTCCGAGATTATTTTCACGGCGGAAGCAAACGCCGCGTCTTCGTCTAAGTCCGTATTGTCGAGCAGAATCGCATCCTCCGCCTTATACAGAGGCGCGTTCGCCCGAGCCTCGTCATTAGCGTCACGGCGGCGGATTGAGGATAAAACCTCATCAAGCGACTTCTTCTCGCCGCGCTGACGCAGTTCCAACCATCGACGTTTAGCTCGCGTTTCTATCTGTGCGGTCAGGAATATCTTAACCGTGGCGGTTTGAAGAACGACCGTGCCGATGTCGCGCCCATCCATAACTACGTTATGCGTTGCCGCCATATCCCGCTGCAGTTCCAAAAGGAATTTGCGTACGCTCGCCAGAGCGGACACGTCGGACGCGTAGCGCGAAATTTCATCAGCGCGAATCGCGGCGGATACATCTTCTCCGTTAAGGCGTGTAATTTGCCGTCCGTCCGCGCCGTAGCTTAACGACACGTCTACATTGGGCAGAATCAGTTCCGCCACGGATGTTTCGTCGCAAGGGTCAACGCCGGCGCGACGGCAAGCAAGCCCTACCGCACGGTAAACCGCGCCCGTATCCACATAATTCCAACCGTAATAATCGGCAAGACGCTTTGCTAAAGTGCTTTTGCCTGCGCCTGAGGGACCATCTATAGCAATTGAGTGCATTGTATCTCTCCGTATTCGCATATTTCAATCCTGCTTATCATACACTTTTACAAACCGCTTGTCAAGTCAAATGTCAGGAGAATTGCAAATGAAACGTCTGATTCAAAAGTTCGCCGCGCTTGCCTGCGCCGTAATTGCCGTAAAACTATGTTTTGCCGCGGCTGCTTTACCGCTTGCCGTTTCGGAGACGCTTAGCCGCGCGATGTTCGCTTTGGAGTTCGGCGGCGGTTTCGACGCGTCGGCGGAGGCTCGCGGCGGCATGACTGAATCAAATGAAGCGGCGATGCTCTCCTCAGAAGTTCCCTTGGCGGTGACCGAGAGTGACAACGCTCTGTTTGCCGAACCTGACGATTATCAAATACTTCAACCGAACGCGAATAGTCAGTCAGCTCTGAGACCTATTACTCAGCCGATTGAAAATTCCGCATACGTACCTAAAATAGAGAATAAGTCTCAAACTTCCATTGACGCGCTTACTCTGCTTGCGGACGCGCCGGACATAAATCTTCAAGAGGGATGTGCGCAAATTCTGATTATTCACACTCACGGAAGCGAAGCCTTTATTGACAGCGAGGGCTACCGGAGCCTCGATACTGCCCAAAACATTGTCGCGGTCGGCGACGCGTTCGCGGAGGAACTTCAAAATCGCGGACTGTATGTCATACACGACCGCGCGTGCTACGACCAACCTACATACAACGGAAG
Source organism: Oscillospiraceae bacterium (assembly GCA_031278415.1). Classification (GTDB taxonomy): domain Bacteria; phylum Bacillota; class Clostridia; order Oscillospirales; family Oscillospiraceae; genus JAISJH01. Next base: position 2,913 of record JAITKN010000044.1, on the reverse strand, counting down.
CTACAACCGCAGCGCGGATGCCGTGACGGAGTGGCTTGAAAAATATCCGTCAATTCAGATAGTGTTTGACATTCACCGCGACGCTTTAGAACTTCCCGACGGCACGCAGAGAGCGACCATGTACTCTCCGCTCGGAACGGATAGCCGTACCGCGCAGGTGATGATTTACGCAACCAACGGCGACAACGGACTTGACCATCCTAACTGGCGCGAGAATATGAAGTTCGCGCTGCGGCTTCAGAAATCCGCAGATGCGCTGTTTCCCGGTCTTACGCGTCCGCTGTGCGTTTCCGGACAGCGATTTAACGAACATCTTGCGCCGGGGTATCTGTTGCTTGAGGTCGGCAGCGCGGGCAACACTACGGAGGAAGCGATTGCGGCGGCACGATTATTCGCGGCGTCAGCGTCGGACGTAATAACGCCGCTGATTAACTGACACGCTAAACTGATGTCCAACCGCTGATACTCCAACTTTCCGGGCCGGTTTTGACGATCGACAGCTCATATCCGGAACGGTGGCGCGGATTCCACATATAATACGGTTTCTCCGGTTTGGCGTACTCTGACATAATAGCCATAATAGTGCCGCCGTGCGCGACAATTATAAGACGGTCGCCGCCGAGGGAGAGGTGTTCCTCAGCGAGACGGCGGAACGCTCCGCATACCATAGCGCGATATTGCGCCCAACTTTCACTGCCGCCGGGAGGGGTAGGTTCGCAGTTCCGCGCCGTCCACGCCGTAAATTCCGGGTCATCGGACATTTCCGCCGCGCTGCGGCCGTCAAAAATGCCAAAGTCCATTTCGCGGAATTCCGGCACGATGCGGCGTTCGGCGTTAGGGAAACAAATTTCCGCCGTCTGAATGGCGCGCTTCATCGGGCTGACGTAGACTTTGCGCTCAGATGGGTATTGAATTTCGGCGGCGAACTTCGCGCCCTCCGTACTGAGAGGCTCATCGGTCAGACCCAGATATGCCTTTCGGGCGTTGCTTTGAGTTCGCGCGTGGCGAAGAAGCAGTACGTTCATCTTAATCAGTAGCCGGCGTCTAAGTCCACAATATTCCGGCAAGGCTTACCGGTCGAGACGAATGACTTCAAGTTTTCGATGAAGATTTCGCTTGCCCGGCTTTGATAATACGGAGTTCCGCCGGAGATATGCGGAGTTATATACAGATTCGGCACGGAAAACAGCGGATGCCCATCCGGCAACGGTTCCGGAACGGTAACGTCGACACCCGCGGCGGCGATTGCCGCAGAATTCAGCGCGGCGGCAAGCGCGTCAAAGTCCGTTGTCGGACCGCGTCCGACGCTGATATACATTGCGGATGGTTTCATCTTGGCGAATTGCTCCGCGCCCATAATCCCCCGAGTATCTTTCGTATGAGGTAAGATGTTGACCACGTAGTCCGATTCGGACAGAACAGCATTAATGTCGGCGGTTACGGTATCGAAGTTTTCCCTTGCGCCCTCACGCCTTGCAAATCCGAGCGTTTTCATACCGAACGCTTTTGCGATACGCGCCGTCTCCGCGCCGATTGCGCCCGCGCCCAGTATCCCGAGTACAGCGCCGTGAATCTCCCGAAGTTCAACTCGCGGGTTCCATTTCCCCTCATACTGAGCCTCTGCTGAGTGATACAGACCTCGCGCCGCCGCCAACATAAACGCGAAAACAGATTCGCTGATAGGCTTCGCGTGTACTCCGCTTGCGTTGGTCAGATAAATACCGCGTTCTTTCAGCTTGTCGAGCGGAACCGCGTCAACTCCCGCGCTCCACGTCTGTACCCATCTCAGGTTAGGGGAGTTATCAATAACCGCGCCTACCGTTCTTCCGAATCCCTGTGTAACCGCAATATCCGCGCCGCCCGGATTTTCAAACCCGACAATTACGTCATACCCCGGTGCGGCAGCTTTGGTTTTAGCGGTAAGTTCAGGGTCGTCGCTTAAAAGTAAAATCTTAGGCATAATGTGTTCTCCTGCTGTAATATATTTGGTGATAGTCTAAATAAGGGTTGATATGAACCCGCTATATCAACCACATACCGCATATGGTGCAGTACACGTCAAAAACAATCTGTATATTGTGGTTTTTGGCATCAAAATTTGGGGTTGGTATTTCATCAACTCTATTTGCGACTATCACCTTTTCTTTTCGTGAAAATTTTTCACCAACAGCATAGCATAGTCCGGAACGATTTGCAAGTACAAGTTGAAACAGAAACCAGCCCGATTTAGTTTTGTAACTATTTAGGCTTGAGGAAGGGAATGATGTTGGTTGGGTCAAGGAGGTTGTCGAAAAGCAGACGAGAGATTGGGCGTTTGACGCCGAGGATGTCAAGGCGGTTTTTGATAGAATTTATTACGTGTTTTCGTATAATATTTGAATTCAGCATTGTAACACAACAGGGCGAATTGAAATAATAATTGTCCATTGGGGACCGATGTGGTAGAATGCGGTTGAGCCGGAAAACTACCGGAGGTCATCAATGGACACACAAATTATAGCACAGAGGCGCAAAAAGCACAAGCACATATTGGATAAAGAACACGGCAAAAGCATTTACTTTTTTACTGCTCAGCTACATCCACAAAAACGGATAAAATACCTGTTTTCGAGAAGAACGCCACATAAATAGACAGAATTATACGCTCATATTTACACATTTAACAAGATCTTGGCTAAGAAATTACGGTATTAGATGGGTAGATAAACAGGAAAAAAGTAAATGCTTTTGCCGTGCGGACGCGCCGCTGAGGGTTGACGTGAGCGTGAAAACGGTGTATAATAGCATCGACAGGGGCGATATCGGCATTACGCGCAATGATTTGCTTCGAAAAGAGGGGTGGAAGCAGGAGAAACGCAAGGCCAGTCAAGGGCTGCATACTCGCGGCAAGAGCATAGACGATCGCTCGCCGGA